>CAYFFJ010000004.1:0-24343 GCA_964342395.1 uncultured Hydrogenophaga sp. | reverse complement strand
GTCACCGGCGCGGTCAGCCGGTCGCCACGTCCACGCGCACGACGCCGGCGCTCCGCATCTTCTTCTTCAGCCACGCGATCTCCGATCCGGCGATGAAGAGCAGGAACAGCCCGACGAGACCACTGCGTGACTGTGTGAGACCGATCATGGTCACTGGTAGGACCGTCAGGAGAGCCCGTGTCCGAACCGACCACGTGGAGTTGCACCCCTGCCACTACAACTGGAAAACCTTCATCGAGGTGTACCTGGAGGACTACCACGTGGTGCCCTTCCACCCCGGCCTGGGCAACTTCGTGACCTGCAACGACCTGGCCTGGGAATTCAAACCCGAGTACTCGGTGCAAACCGTGGGGGCGCAAAACCTCATGGGCAAGGCCGGCAGCCCGGCTTACCAGAAGTGGCACGAGCAGCTGATGGCCTACCGCCAGGGCCATGCCCCCGACCACGGTGCGATCTGGCTGACCTATTACCCTCACATCATGGTGGAGTGGTACCCGCATGTGCTGACCGTGTCCACGCTCTACCCCGTCAGCGCCAGCGAAACGCTGAACATGGTGGAGTTTTATTACCCCGAAGAAATTGCCGCCTTCGAGCGCGGGTTTGTGGACGCACAACGCGCCGCCTACATGGAAACCTGCATCGAAGACGACGAAATCGGTGAACGCATGGACGCGGGCCGCAAAGCCCTGCTGGCCCGGGGCGACAACGAGGTGGGCCCCTACCAAAGCCCCATGGAAGACGGCATGCAGCACTTCCACGAGTGGTACCGCCAGCGCATGGGTGCCGTTGTTTGATATAGCAAACAAATCAATACCACAAAGCGATACATGTCAAAAAAGCTTTAAATATGCAAGCCTTGTGGATGTTGTTGGCCTCGTTGCTGTTTGCCACCATGGGGGTGTGCATCAAGTTCGCCTCGGCGCACTTCAGCAGCTTTGAGGTGGTGTTTTACCGGGGCCTGATCGGGCTGGTGTTCATGGCCAGTGTGATGCGGCTGCGCGGTGTGTCGCTGGCCACCCCCGTGCCCGCCATGCACCTGTGGCGCAGCGTGGTGGGCACCACGGCGCTGACCACCTGGTTTTACTCCATCGCCGCCCTGCCCCTGGCCACCGCCATGACGCTCAACTACATGAGCAGCGTGTGGATTGCCGCGTTTCTGGTGGGGGGTGCGCTGCTGATGCAGCGCCAGGGCGAAGCCCTGAAGGGCCAGGGCCCGCTGGTGCTGTCGGTGCTGGCCGGGTTTGGCGGCGTGGCGCTGATGCTGCGCCCCACCGTGGCCAGCAACCAGCTGCTGGGCGGGTTGATCGGCTTGCTGTCGGGCGTGTTCTCGGCGCTGGCGTATTTGCAGGTGTCGGCCTTGTCGCGTGCGGGTGAGCCTGAAAGCCGCACCGTGTTCTATTTTTCCGCCGGGGCCACGCTGGTGGGCGCGGTGGGCGTGACCATGGGTGGCACCAGTGCCTGGCTGTGGCCACAAGCCCTGTGGATGCTGCCCATCGGCCTGCTGGCCGTGCTGGGCCAGCTGTGCATGACCCGCGCCTATGCCAGCGGGGCCACCCTGCTGGTGGCCAACCTGCAGTACATGGGCATTGTGTTTGCGGGCATCTACAGCGTTGCCATCTTCAACGACGACCTGCCCCTGCTGGGTTGGGTGGGCATGGCCCTCATCATCGTCAGCGGCATCGTGGCCACCCTGCTGCGCGCCCGCACGGCACCGCAAACCCCTCCCGAAGACCACACCGGCTGAAGCCTGTTCAGCACACCTCCGCCATGCACACCACCCTCATTTCCGCAGCCGAACTGGCCCGGCTGCTGGCCACCCCATCGAACGCGCCAGGCGTGCGCGTGTTCGACTGCAGCTTTGACCTGATGCACCCCGCCCTGGGCGGCGAACAGTTCGAGCAAGCCCACATCCCCGGGGCCACCCATGCCCATCTCGACCAGCACCTGTCAGCCCACGGTGGCCGTGTGGCGGCAGGCACCGCCGCATCGGGTGGGCGCCACCCCTTGCCCACCCGCGAAGCGTTTGCCCACTGGTTGGGCCGCATGGGCGTGGGCAACGGCACACAAGTGGTGGTGTACGACCGCAACGGCATGAACTACGCCGGACGCCTGTGGTGGATGCTGAAGTGGTGTGGCCACGAAGCCGTGGCTGTGCTCGACGGAGGCCTGCAAGCCTGGACCGCTGCCGGGGAAACCGTGGCCAGCGGCCCCGCCTGCGGCACCCCTGCCCCCCAACCCTTTGCCTTGAACGCTCCGGCAGCGGCACTGGTTGACACCGCCACCGTGCACGCCCGCCTGGGGCAACCCGGCCAAACCGTGCTGGACGCCCGCGCTGCGCCCCGTTACCGGGGCGAGGTGGAACCACTCGACCCAATTGCGGGCCACATTCCCGGTGCGCTGAACCGCCCATTCGCCACCAACCTGGGAACGGACGGCCTGTTCAAACCCACCGCCACCTTGCGCCTGGAATTCGAGGCCATGCTGGCCGGGCGTGACCCGGCCAGCGTGGTGCACCACTGCGGCAGCGGTGTGAGTGCCGTGCCCAACCTGCTGGCCATGGAACTGGCCGGCCTGGGCCGCCAGGCGTTGTACGCCGGGAGTTGGAGCGAGTGGAGCAACACCCCAGGACTGCCCGTGGAGCGCGGCTGAGACCGGCCCGCGTGCCTCAATGCGCCAGCTTGCTGGTCAGGGCGACCAGGCCCATGCCCGTGAGCAGCCACACCAGCTGCGCCAGGGTTTGCGCAAAATTCAGGCGCTTTTGCAGCTGCGGAATCAGATCGGCCAGCGCCACATACACAAAGCTGCTTGACGCCACCACCAGGAAATACGGCAGCTGTTCGGCCAGTTCGCTGACCAGGAAGTAGCCCACCATTCCGCCAATCGCGGTGACAGTGCCGGCCAGCGACACCTTGAGCAGTGCCGCGCGTTGGGTGCCCACCGAGTGTTGCAGCACCACCAGATCGCCCATGTGGTGCGGCACTTCGTGCGCCAGCACGGCCAGCGACGTCACCAGCCCGAGTTTCCAGTCCGCCACAAAGGCCGAGGCAATCAGAATGCCATCGCCAAACGCGTGCACGCTGTCACCCGCCAACACGGCCCAACCACCCCCCGTGCGTTCGGGCTGCGCATGGCTGTGCCCAAGGTGGCGGTGGTCGTTGCCGTGGTGGTGGGCATGGCCATGCGTCGCATGGCTGTGCTCGTGCCCGTGGTGGTAGAGCTCGGCTTTGTCAAGCAAAAAGAAAAACACCAAGCCCCCCAGCAACAGGGCAAACAGGTCGTGGGCACCGGCGGCCGACTCGAACGCCTCGGGCAAAAGGTGCATGAACGCGGTGGCCAGCAAGGCCCCCGCCGCCAGGCTGAGCATGTGGGCGGTGTAGCGCGCCAGCATGGCAAAACTCAGCATGGCCGCCACCCACACACTGCCCACCCCCGCGGCCACAGTGCCCAGCAAAATCAAGATAAATGTCATAGCAAACAGTTGAATACCATCAAGCGAAATGGCCTGAAAATATATAAAAATGCCAAAACCCGGCGGACTCAGTGGGCTTTTTCCCAGTTGGGCCCCACCCCCACTTCAGCCAGCAGCGGCACCTTCAGCTGGGCCACACCGGCCATCAGGCGGGGCACCTCGGTGCGCACCCAATCTACCTCTGACTCGGGCACCTCGAACACCAGTTCGTCGTGTACCTGCATGATGATTTGGGTGGCGCGCTGCTGCGCGTCCAGCGCGGCTTGCACCGCCACCATGCTGAGTTTGATGAGGTCGGCCGCCGTGCCCTGCATGGGCGCGTTGATGGCGGCGCGCTCGGCCCCCGCCCGGCGCGGGCCGTTGGGGCTGTTGATTTCGGGCAGGTACAGGCGGCGGCCAAACACGGTTTCCACATAGCCCTGCGCCTTGGCCTGAGCGCGGGTGTCGTCCATGTACTGCTTCACACCGGCAAACCGCTCGAAGTAGCGCTGGATGTAGTTTTTGGCCGCCGTGTTGTCAATGCCCAGCGCCTTGGCCAGACCAAACCCGCTCATGCCGTAGATGAGGCCGAAGTTGATGACCTTGGCGTAGCGGCGCTGCTCGCTGCTGACCTGCTCCACCCCAATGCCAAACACCTCGGCCGCCGTGGCGCGGTGCACGTCCAGCCCGTCGGCAAAGGCTTTGAGCAGGGCCGCGTCGCCGCTGATGTGGGCCATGATGCGCAGCTCGATCTGGCTGTAGTCAGCGCTGGCAATCACGCAACCTGCCGGGGCCACGAAGGCCTCGCGCACGCGACGGCCTTCTGCGGTGCGCACGGGAATGTTTTGCAGGTTGGGGTCGTTGCTGCTCAGGCGGCCGGTCACAGCCACGGCCTGGGCGTAGTGGGTGTGCACCCTGCCCGTGCGTGGGTGGGCCAATTGCGCCAGCTTGTCGGTGTAGGTGCCTTTGAGTTTGCTCAAACTGCGGTGCTCCAGCAGCTTGGCGGGCAGCGGGTAGTCCTCGGCCAGTTTTTCCAGCACTTCTTCGTCGGTGCTGCGCGCGCCAGTGGCGGTTTTTTTGATGACGGGCAAACCCAGCTTGTCAAAGAAAATTTCGCCCAGCTGCTTCGGGGACGCCAGGTTGAACGGCTGCCCGGCAATTTCATAGGCCTCGGTTTCCAGCTGCAAGATGCGCTGGCCCAACTCGTGGCTTTGCGTGGCCAGCGTGGGGGCGTCAATCAGCACGCCGTTGCGCTCGACGCGGTACAGCGCCTCGCTGCTGTCCATTTCCAGCCGGTACACAAAGGCCAGCTTGTCGTGGGCGGCCAATTGCGGCCACAGCACCTGGTGCACGGCCAGCGTCTGGTCGGCGTCTTCGCACGAATACTCGGCCGCCTTGGCAACGTCCACCTGCGCAAACGGAATCTGGTGCGCGCCTTTGCCACACAGGTCTTCGTAGGTGATGCCGCCGCGGCCCAGATGGCGCTCGGCCAGGCTGGACAGGCCGTGGGGCTTGTGCACCTCCAGCACGTAGCTTTGCAGCAGGGTGTCGTGGGCGTAGCCCTGCACCTCAATGCCGTGGTTGGCCAGCACGTGGCGGTCGTATTTGACGTGTTGGCCCAGCTTTTTCGCCGCAGGGTTTTCCAGCCAGGGTTTCAGGCGGGCCAGCACCTCGTCGCGGGGCAATTGCTCGGGTGCGTCAGGGCCGTTGTGGCCCAGCGGGATGTAGGCCGCATGGCCGGCTTGCACACACAGGCTGATGCCCACCACCTCGGCCACCATTTCATTCAGCGAAGTGGTCTCGGTGTCGAGTGCCGTCAGTTCGGCCGCTTGCACCTTGGCCAGCCAGGCGTCGAAGGTGGGCCAATCGAGCACGGTGTCGCACACCAGGGTGCTGGGGGTCGGCTCGGGCACATCGGCAAACAAATCGCCGCTTTCGCCGCGCGCCGGGGCGGCGGGCGCGGCCGTGGCGGGCGGCGCTGCGGCGGCAGCGCCCAGGCGGGCGGCGGCGGCCTGGGCCAGGCCCTTGAAGCCAAATTTGGCATAAAAATCTACCAAAACGCTTGTCTGTTCTTGATTTACAGCTATGGAATCCAGACTGGGCAAGCCCGGCACAAAACCGTTCAGGTCGCAATCGGTTTTGATGGTGACCAGGCTGCGCCCGGTGGGCAGCCAGCCCAGTGCGTTGCGCAGGTTCTCGCCAGCCACACCCTTGATTTCGCCCGCACGGGCCACCAGCGCATCCAGGCTGCCAAACTCTTGCAGCCACTTGGCGGCGGTTTTGGGCCCCACCTTGGGCACGCCGGGCACGTTGTCCACCGTGTCGCCCACCAGGGTCTGGTAGTCGATCATCAGCCGCGCAGGCACGCCAAACTCGGCCTCCACCCCAGCCAGGTCGCGGCGCTTGCCGTTCATGGTGTCGATGATGGTGATGTGCGGCGTGACCAGTTGTGCCAGGTCTTTGTCGCCGCTGGACACCACCACGTCAAACCCTTGCGCCTCGCCCGCGCGCGCCAGGGTGCCGATCACGTCGTCGGCCTCCACACCCGGGACGTTCAGCACGGCCCAGCCCAACAGGCGCACCACCTCGTGGATGGGCTCGATCTGCGCGCGCAAGTCATCGGGCATGGGGGCACGCTGGGCTTTGTAGTCGGGGTACAACGCATCACGGAACGTGGGGCCAGAGGCATCGAACACACAGGCCACGTGTTGCGCGGGCACCTCTTTGCGCAGGCTTTGCAGCATGTTGACCATGCCACGTATGGCCCCCGTGGGGGGGCTGGCAGGGTCGCCAGGCACGGCACGCAGGTCAGGCATGGCATGGAAGGCGCGGTACAGGTAGCTGGAGCCGTCCACCAGCAGCAAGGTGGGGCGTGGGGCTGCGGGTGCGGGCGGGGCAGAGGACTGGTCGTTCATGCGGCAGATTGTCGGGCATGCAGCCGCCGTGCCCCCATGGCGCTGCCTACAATCGGGCATGACCTTTTTCACCGCCCAGCACACCACCACACCGCTTGCGCACCGCCTCCGGCACACCGGCTGTATCGCCGCCTTGGGGCTGGCGTGTGGGCTGGTCAACGGGCTCGCCGTTGCCCAGACTCCACCGACCGAAGCCCCGCTGGGCGCATCGCCCAAGGTAGAACGCATCGTTCACGAAGACGCGGGCAGCCGCGTGCAAGAGCTGAAGGTGGGCGGCCAAACCAAACAAATCGAAGTGCAAACCAAGGCCGACCTGCCCGCCTACCAGGTCAACCCCACCGATGCCGCCCAAGGTCCGGCCAATCCCGATGGCCAGCGCACCGGCAACGCAGGCAGCGCCGGGCGCACCACCTGGCGCCTGTTCAACTTCTGAGCCCCTCCCACCGACCCAACACCTGCCCTGACATGGCCGTATTCACCGAAGTCTCCCCCGCCGAAGCCGCTGGCCTGCTCACCCAGCTGGGACTGGGCACCCTGATCGAACTCAAAGGCTGCTCGGGCGGTATTGAAAACACCAACTACTTCGTCACCACCCAGCGCGACGGGGTCACCCATGAACACGTGCTGACCCTGTTCGAGCGCCTCACGGCCGAACAGCTGCCGTTTTATTTGCACCTGATGAAACACCTGGCGGGCAAAGGCATTCCGGTGCCCGACCCCGCCGCCAACGCCCAGGGCCACATCCTTCACACCCTGAAAGGCAAACCCGCCGCCGTGGTGAACAAACTGGCAGGCAAAAGCCAGTTGGCCCCCCAGGCCGTGCACTGCGCCGCCGTGGGTCACATGCTGGCCCGCATGCACCTGGCCGGGGTGGACTACGGCCGCCACCAACCCAACCTGCGCGGGCTGCCCTGGTGGAACGACACCGTGCCCGTGGTGCTGCCTCACCTCACGCCCGGGCAAGCCACACTCATCCAGGCGGAATTGGCCCACCAGAACCAGGTGGCGGCCAGTGCGGCCTACGCCGCGCTGCCCCGCGGCCCCGTGCACGCCGACCTGTTCCGCGACAACGTGATGTTTGACGGCGAGCGCCTGACCGGCTTTTTCGACTTCTACTTCGCGGGCTGCGACAGCTTCGTGTTCGACCTGGCCGTGTGCCTGAACGACTGGGCCATCGACCTGCCCACCGGCACCCACCACGCCGAACGCGCCAACGCCATGCTGCAAGCCTACGAAGCGGTGCGCCCGCTGACAGCACCCGAGTGCGAACTGCTGCCCGCCATGCTGCGTGCAGGGGCACTGCGGTTCTGGACCTCACGCCTGTGGGACTGGCACCTGCCGCGCGACGCAGCCATGCTGCAACCGCACGATCCCACCCACTTCGAGCGGGTGCTGCGCGCGCGCACCACCCAGCCCAACCCGATGGCCCAAGCCGCATGAAACTGAACACCGTGCCCGCCAGCGCAGGCTGGACCTGGGTGAAACAAGGTGTGCACACCTTCACGCGCCAGCCACTGGCCATGAGTGGGCTGTTTTTGCTGTTCATGGGCCTAGTGTCGCTGCTGTCGGTGGTGCCGGTGTTGGGCAGCGTGGTGGCCCTGGCCTTGTTGCCTGCCGCCACCTTGGGCCTGATGGCAGCGGCGCGCCAAGCCGCCGATGGCCGCTTTCCCATGCCCACGGTGCTGGCCACCGCCTTGCGTGTCGGCAAAGAACGCCGCACCGCCATGCTCAAACTGGGGGTGATGTATGCCGTGGGCTTTTTGGGCGTGATCGGCGTCACGGCCCTCATTGACGGCGGTGCGTTTGCACAGGTCTACCTGCAAGGGGAAGCCTTGACCGAAGAATTGGCCCAAGACGGCACCTTTCAGGCCGCACTGTGGGTGGGCATGGGCCTGTACATCCCGCTGGCCATGCTGTTCTGGCACGCCCCTGCGCTGGTGCACTGGCATGGGGTGGAACCCACCAAAAGCCTGTTTTTCAGCGCCCTGGCCTGCTGGCGAAACAAAGCAGCCCTGCTGGTTTACGGTGCGAGCTGGCTGGGCGTGTTCATGCTGGGCGGCCTGCTCATCAGCCTGGTCGCAGGCGCGCTGGGTGGCCCGGCAATGGCTGGCATGCTCATGCTGCCCACGGTGGTGGTGATGGCATCGATGTTTTTCACCTCTGTGTATTTCACATTCCAAGACAGCTTCACCGACGACGCTTGCGCCACAACGCCTGACGACAAGCCCGACCTTTAACCCACGCAGGCCGCCCATGACGCAGCACACCAACCTCAGCCGCACCGACACCGAACTGCTGTGGTTCCAGCGCCGTCAGACCTTGCAAGCCGCCGCCGCGTGGGTGGCCGCCGGGGGCTGGGGTGCCGCGCAAGCCCAACAGCGCAGCAACATCGTGGAAATGGTGGGCGATGCACAGCTCAACGGCGCCCGCCTGTGGCCGCAGCAAAACGTGCAAACCGGCGACGTGCTGCAAACCGGACCCCATTCACGGCTGATTTTCGTGATTGGCAACTCGTCTTTTCATGTGCGCCAGAACTCGCGCCTGACGGTAGAACGCGGCGCCACGCTGAACGCGGTCAGCCTGCTGAGGCTGCTGACCGGGGCGGTGGTCAGCGTGTGGGGCAAGGGCAGCAGCCGACGCATCATCACCCCCACCCTCACGGTCGGCATACGCGGCACCGGGGTCTATACCGAAATTTTTGAGAAGCAAGACAACCGCAGCTACTTCTGCAACTGCTACGGCACGGTGGACCTGAGCACGGACAGCGACACACGCACGTCCACCGCCGAATACCACGAAGCCGTGTGGGCAGACCCGCGCGACGGCGCGGTGGTGCTGAACCCCGCACGCGCCATCAACCACACCGACGAAGAGCTGGAGTTCCTGGCGCGCCTGGTGAACCAACGCACGGCGTGGCAAATCAGCGGCACAAAAGGGACCCCAAAGAGCTACTGAAAAACCCGACCGACCCAAACGCCCGCCCACACCCCCAACCGCCCCATTTTGGAGTTCGCACCTTGAGACATCGCACCGCATCGCTCTTGCTCTGTTTGGCATCGCTCGCCCTGGGGTCGGGTTGCGCCCAGACCGGGCCAGACCCAACCCCGGCAACCCCCGTCAGCACCAGCCAGAAATGGCAAAACGTGGCACAACAAACCGTGAAACACTGCCTGCAAATGCTGGAAAAGGCCGGGGTGTCCAGCAATGCCCGAATCACCGTTCGGCCCTCCGACGGACAGACCGCCTTCGAAGCCATGTTTCACGATTTGCTGGTAACCGAATGGGTGGCTGCAGGCCATCGGGTGACCTACAACAGCGAAAACCCGTTGCAACTGAGTGTCAAAATCAGCACCTTGCCATACGGTGCAGCAAACAACCCACCCGAAGTGGTGGTGACCACCCAAGCCCGTGTCGGTGAGCAAATCCTGGCCAGCAGCACCCAGGCTTATGCGCTGAACCCAACCGATCTCCGTTTGCTTCAACAACCCCCGGAACACAAAACACTGAAAGTGGTGAGCCCATGAAACCGACCTCTCTGGCCTTGACAACCCTCTCGGCCCTGTGCGTGGCGTTGTTCGGTGGCTGCGCCTCTGACAGCAAATCGGCCTATGCAAAGCCCGAACCCACCTACGAAGACGCGCAAAAAAACCCCTTCGTCAGCACCAACCGCGACGCCATCCAAAAACTGCTGGCGGGCATGGACCTGAAGGCCTACCAAAGCACCCCCATGCTGGTGGCCACCGTGGTCAATGTGAACGACTTGCGCAAAACCGCCCCCTTGGGCCGCACGCTGTCCGAGCAATACGCCTCGCACCTGGTCAACAGCGGTCTGCTGGTGAAAGAGTTGAAGCTGCGCGGCGACATTTTTGTGCGCGAAGAAACCGGCGAGCTGATGTTGTCGCGCGAAGTCAAAGACATTGCCAAACTGCACAGCGCCGGCGTGGTGCTGGTGGGCACCTACTCCCCCGCTGCCAATGCCACGTACGTCAGCCTGAAACTGGTGATGACCGACACCGGGCAAATCATCCGTGGCCACGACTACGCACTGCCCAACAACGCCGACGTGAACAAGCTGCTGGCGCTCAAGTAAGCGCTTTCGCGCCTGTTGGCGCCCCCCTGACCGCCAAGCCCAACAGCGCACCACCGCGTTGGGGATCAGTGCGTTCGCACGCAGATCTGGGTCACGTCGCGCAGACGTCACAAAACCGACACACGGACAAGCCAACATCTGCGCCTCAAACCACCCACGAGAAAGCGTTGGCTCCCATGACGTCACCCGACACCACCACCCGCATCGACTTCAACGACGAAAATTCCAACACCAGTGCCAACACCAGCCTGGACAGCGTGTTGAGCACCCGCCTCAGCCGCCGTGGCCTGCTGCGCACCGGCCTGACCGCCAGTGGTGCCGCAGCGGCAGGAACGGTCGGCCTGTCGGGCTGCGCCAGCACAGGCGCCCCCCTGATGGCCCCCCTCAACAGCCTGGGTTTTGCCGCTGTACCCAAAAGCATTGCAGACCAAGTCACCGTGCCCCCCGGCTACTCGGTGCAAGTGCTCTACGGCCTGGGCGACCCCTTGACCGCCAGCACCCCAGCCTTCAAAAACGACGGCACCGATACCGACTTTGGCAACCGCGCTGGCGACCACCACGACGGCATGGAATGGTTTGGCCTGAGCGCCGACGGCAAGCCCTCGCGCAGCGCCAACCTGCGCGCCCTGCTGGCCATGAACCACGAAGCCACCACCGACGAAAAACTCACCTCGTTTTTCATCCACCCCACCGGCGGCACCGCCACCCTGCCCCGCCCTGCCGCTGAAGTGGACAAAGAACTGATGATCCACGGCCTGTCGGTGGTGGAAGTCCAGTCCGACGGCAAGCGCTGGGCCTACAAAGCCGCGTCGCCCTTCAACCGCCGCGTCACCACCATGACCGAAGCGGCCATTCACGGCCCTGCCCGGGGCAGCGCCCTGATGGCGACCCAGTTCAACCCCACAGGCACCCTGTGCCGTGGTACCTTGAACAACTGCGGCACCGGCAAAACGCCTTGGGGCACCTTTGTGTCGGGTGAAGAAAACTGGTACGGCTACTTTTTCCGCGATGCCCAGGACGACGTGCGCCGCAAAAACGACAAACACGTGGCCGGCCTGAACCGTTATGGCCGCAAAGCCGGTGCCGCCAGCCGCCACGGCTGGGAAAGCGCGGGTACCGCAGACACCTACGCCCGCTGGAACAACGGTGCACTGGCCGCAACGGCCAAAGACGACTACCGCAACGAAATGAACACCTTCGGCTATGTGGTGGAAATGGACGCTTACGACAGCAAGCAGCCCATCCGCAAACGCACCGGCCTGGGCCGCTTTGCGCACGAAAGCGTCAGCTTTGCCAAACCCGTGGCGGGCCAGCCCGTGGTGGCCTACATGGGCGACGACGCCCGTGGCGAATACATGTACAAGTTTGTGTCAGCCGCCAAATGGGACGCCGCCGACGCCAACCCCGCCAACCCCCTGGCCACCGGCGACAAATACCTGGACAAAGGCACCCTGTTCACCGCCCGCTTCAAAGACGACGGCACAGGCGAGTGGATGGAGCTGTCCATGGACAACCCCATCCTCTCAGGCAACTCGCGGTTTGAATTTGCCTCGGAAGCCGACATTTGCGTGTTCACCCGCATCGCCGCCGATGCCGTGGGCGCCACCAAAATGGACCGGCCCGAGTGGGGTGGCATCAACCCCCGCACCGGTGAGCTGTACATGTCACTGACCAACAACAGCAACCGCACCGCCGAAACCACCGATGCCGCCAACCCCCGTGTCTACACCGACATGAAAGGCAGCAAAGAACAGAAAGGCAACGTGCACGGCCACATCATCCGCCTGGCCGATGCCACGCCTGCAGGCACCGCGTTCAAGTGGGACATTTACCTGTTTGCGTCAGAAGCCGATGCCGACAAGGCCCGCGTCAACCTGTCCAACCTGACCGACGACAACGACCTGTCTGCCCCCGACGGCCTGGTGTTCAGCGAGGCCACCGGCATTTGCTGGATCCAGACCGACGACGGTGCCTACACCGACAAAACCAACTGCATGCTGCTGGCCGCCACCCCCGGCCAACAAGGCGATGGCGGCCCCAAAGCGCTGAGCTACACGCTCGCCAACGGCAGCACCAAAACCGTCACCACCCACCTGGGCAAGGCCCCCACGCCCGCCACCCTGAAACGTTTTCTGGTGGGCCCACGCGACTGCGAAATCACCGGCTTGTGCGAAAGCCCCGATGGGCGTGCCATGTTCATCAACATCCAGCACCCCGGTGAAGGCACCAAAATGGCCGACACCACCCACCCAGGCAAATACACCAGCCAGTGGCCCGCCAACGCAGGTTACGGTGCAGGCCAACGCCCCCGCTCGGCCACCATCGTCATCACCAAAAACGATGGCGGCGTGATCGGCAGCTGACCTGTCCACCCCCACCATGCTAGCCCTCAAAAAAGCCCGCAAACTGATCGAAGCCGACCCCACCGACGCCGCATCCAAAACGCTGGCTGACTTGGTGTTGGCGCTGGAAACCGAAACCCCGTTTCTGCTGGCAGAGATCTACAAACTGGAATACAAACACTTTGAAAGTGCACTGGAAATCCTGGCTGAGTGGCGGCTTGACCGTTATTACGCCAAGAAACACCGGCTGGTGGACGTGAGCACCCTGGCCAAAGGCCTCACCGCCGAGCCCGTACCCGAGGCCAGTTAAGCGTCCACCTGGGGTTTTATAAAAAAAACGCCCCTACCGCTTTTCTGTATTGAACAGTTAGCTATTCAATTTCATTCACACCACTGTCACACCAGCGGCTTAGGCTGGGTGGGTTGTTTCACTGCCCCACCCCAGCCATGCGCACACCATCCACCCACCCCCTGTTGACCCTGGCTGCGGCACTGGCCGTGGCTTTTTCGAGCGTCAACGCCCTGGCCCAACGCACCGCCACGGCCCCCGGCAGCTTTGCCATGGTGGCCCACCACGCCGTGAACGGGGTGGCCGAAATCGTGGCCGCCACGCCCAACGGGCTCACCCTGGTCTACACCAGCGCCGACGCGGGCACCCTGGGCCTGGTGGACATCACCACGCCCGCTCGCCCCCAAACCCTGCCCCGGGTGGACGTGCGTGTGGGCGGTGTGGGCGAACCCACCTCGGTGGCCATCACCCCCGATGGCCGCTTTGCCGTGGTGGCCGTGCGCATGGACGACGACCTGCACCACGCCCGCCGGGGCTTTGTGCGCGTGTTCGACATCACCAACCCCCGCCAGGTGAAGCCGGTGAAAGACATCACCGTGGGCATTGGCCCCGATGCACTGGCCCTGCACGGCAGCGGCAAAACCCTGCGGGCCGTGGTCGCCATTGAAGACGAAGAAAGCGATGCAAAAGGCGACGCCACACTGGGCGGCCAACGCCCCGGCCGCATCGACGTGGTGGGCCTGCAAAGCCTGTACGGCGGCACCGACAGCGGGCTGCAAAGCATCGAGCTGGTGCAAGCCCTCAAAGCCCTGCCCGGCGCGGTGTACCCCGAAGACCCGCAACCCGAGTTCGTGTCCATCGACCACCAGAACCACATGGCCGTGGTGAGCCTTCAAGAGAACAACGCGGTGGCGTTGATCGACCTGCGCCACCCGCGCAAGGCCCAACTGCTCAAGGTGCTCTCCACCGGCACCGTGGTGCGCCGTGGCAACGCAGACCTGCAAAAAGACAAAGAAATTGCCCTGACCGACAGCTTCACCGGCCGCCGCGAAGCCGACGCCGTGGCCTGGGTGGCCCCCGGCGTGTTTGCCACCGCCAACGAAGGCGATGGCAAAAAAGACAAAGCCGGTGTGATGCCTGGCGGGCGAGGCTTCACCCTGTTCAACACCCGGGGCAACGTGGTGTTTGAAACCGGGGCCGCCACCGAGCAAAACGCCGTGCGCCACGGCCACTACCCCGATGGACGCTCGGCCGCCAAAGGCGTGGAAATTGAAGGCGTGGCCGCAGGCAGCTTCGGCGGCGTGCCGCACCTGCTGGTGTCGTCCGAGCGGGGCTCGTTCGTCGAGGTGTACCGCGTCAGCAACCCCGCCAAACCCGAGCTCGTGCAATTGCTGCCCACCGGCCTGTCACCCGAAGGGCTGGCCACCGTCACGCGCCGCGCAGACGGGCAACAACTGTTCATCACCGCCAACGAGGTGGAAGGCTCACTCAACCTCTACCGCTTCCACCCACAGGGCGCCCCCGCCAACCCGCAAGAGCCGCAACTGGTGGCCCACGAGGGCATTGCCTGGGGGGCCTTGTCGGGCCTCACCACCGACGGCACCCACCTGTATGCCGTGCCCGACAACGCCTTTGGCCAATCGCGCATCTACCGCATCAACGCCGCCGAGCACGCCCAGGGGCGCATGGTGATCGACCAAGTCACGTTGCTCACCGAAGCCAACGGCCAGCCCCTGAAGGTAGACCCCGAAGGCATTGCCCATGTGGCCGATGGCTTCTGGGTGGCCAGCGAAGGCACCACGGTGGACGGCAACGAACTCATCAAAGTCAACACCGCCGGTGTGGTGCAGCAGCGTGTGAAACTGCCCGCCGCCATCCAGGCCCGGTTTGCCAACCCCAAAACCAGCACCGGCTTTGAAGGTGTGGCCGCCAGCGCCGACGGACACACGCTGTACGTGGCCATCCAGCGCGGCTTTGACCTGGCCAAACCCCAGGCCGCCATCGTGAAATGGCACATCCCCAGCAACACCTGGACCACCGCGCTCTACCCGCTGGCACAGCACAGCCAAGATGCCAAGCAGTTCTGGATGGGTCTGTCTGAAATCACCCTGCTGCCCGACGGCCGCTTGCTGCTGCTGGAACGCGACAAAGGCGGCGGCGAGGGCAAGGCCATCAATGCCGAGGTCAAACGCATCTACAGCGTCAACGCCGCCGATGTGACCGAAGGCGCCGTGCTGACCAAAACCCTGGTCAAAGACCTGCGCCGCGACTTCAACTACCTGCAAGAAAAAGCCGAAGGCATGGCCGTGCTCAACGGCGACCTGTGGGTGGTCAACGACAACGACGGCGCGGGCTGGACCCGCCTGCTCAACACCGGCAAGCCCTGAGGCGGTAACCCGCCTCAGGGCTTGGCTGGGCTATCGCCAGTTGGCCGACAGCACCGGATTCAGAGACCCGCCCTAACTTACCGACTTTTTGCCAGTCTCCTTGGCTGCATACATCAGCTGATCCGCGAGTTGCAAAAGGTCTTCTGCACTTGATTGGTCAGACTCCGTGTGTGCAACCCCCTGGCATTTGTGCCAACAAAACCGATGTCAACAAAAAGAGACGCACGGCGCCTGAAACATCCGTCAGTGCAACCGCAACCGCCCTGTCTCAGTCGTCCACCGGCGTGAGCTTGGCCACCGACAGCGCCAGCCACTTCACGCCGTGGCGGGGGAAGTTGATTTGGGCGCGTGCGTCGGCCCCCGCGCCTTCCACGGTCACCACCTTGCCTTCGCCGAACTTGGCGTGGAACACCTTTTTGCCAGCGGCGATGTCGGTGCCACGGCCCGACTTGGGCTCCAGTGCGGGGCCTGCGTTGAACGCGGGTGTGGCCGCTGATTTATAGCCAAAATGGCCTCCAGCGCTTGATGGGTATGGTTTTTCAGCTCTTGAAAAGTTACCTCCCCAGGCGCTGCCACCGCCACCGAAGCCCGATCCGGCCATACCCCCGAACCCAGCGCCCGCTTTGGGCGTGAGCCAGCGCAGGCAGTTTTCGGGCAGTTCGTCAAAAAACCGGCTGCGGGCGTTGTAACGGGTTTGGCCGTGCAGCATGCGCGTTTGCGAGTGGCTGAGGTACAGCCGCTTGCGGGCGCGGGTGATGGCCACGTACATCAGGCGGCGCTCTTCCTCCAGCCCGGCCCGGTCAGAGGCGGCGTTTTCGTGGGGGAACAGGCCCTCCTCCAGCCCCGAGATGAACACGCAGTCGAACTCCAGCCCCTTGGCGGCGTGCACGGTCATCAGCTGCACGGCGTCCTGGCCGGCCTGGGCCTGGTTGTCGCCCGCCTCCAGCGCGGCGTGGGTGAGGAAGGCCACCAAGGGCGAGAGGGTTTCGCCCGTGTCGTCGGCCCCTCCGTCCAACCCGGCAGACACACCGGTGTCCACCGGGTCGGCCCAAATGGGGGTTTGCGGGGCATGGGGTTCGTCGAAATCAAAGCCGCTTTGGTCACCGTCCAGCTCTTGGTAACGGGCCTGGTCGTTGGCCTCGGCCAGGGCATCGTCCAGCGACAGCCGGGGTTTGGCTGGGCCAGGGCTGGGCTCGGGCAACAGCCCCTGGCTGGCTGGCGACTGGGTCAGCACCGGGCTCAGGCCCAGGGCGTCGCGGCCAAAGCCTTCGTTCATCACAAAACTCTCGGCGGCGTTGACCAGTTCTTCCAGGTTTTCCACGCGGTCGGCGCCGTCTTTGTCGGCCTTGAAGTGGGCCAGCAGGCCGCTGTGGTCCAGCACCACTTGCACGGTGTCGCGCAGGGTTTTGCCCTGGGTGGCTTCGCGCAACACGTCCAGCTTGGCCACAAAGGCCCCAATGGCCGCGCCCGCTCGCCCGCCCACGGCGCTGACCGCGTCAAACAGCGCACAGCCGCTGGTGCGGGCCACGTCTTGCAGCTGCTCGATGCTGCGGGCCCCGATGCCTCGGGGCGGAAAGTTGACCACGCGCAAAAAACTGGTGTCATCGCGCGGGTTCTCCAGCAGGCGCAGGTAGGCCAGGGCATGTTTGATTTCGGCGCGCTCGAAAAAGCGCAGGCCGCCATACACCTTGTAGGCCACCCCGGCGTTGAACAGCGAGGTTTCCAGCACCCGGCTTTGCGCGTTGCTGCGGTACAGCAGCGCAATTTCGTGGCGGGGCACGGCGGGCTGGTCGCCCATGCCGCGCACCAGCTGGCGCACCTCGTCCACCACCCAGCGGGCTTCGTCAAAGTCGGTGGGGCTTTCAAACACGCGCACCGGCTCGCCCGCACCCTGGTCGGTGCGCAGGTTTTTGCCCAGGCGCTGGCTGTTGTGCCCGATCAGGTGGTTGGCCGAGTCGAGGATGTTGCTGTGGCTGCGGTAGTTTTGCTCCAGCTTGATTTTCGCGCCCACGTTGAACTCGCGCACAAAGTCGGTCATGTTGCCCACGCGGGCACCACGGAAGGCGTAAATGCTCTGGTCGTCGTCGCCCACGGCCAACACGGCGGTTTCAGGGCCCACCAGCTGTTTCAGCCAGGCGTATTGCAGCTTGTTGGTGTCTTGAAACTCGTCCACCAGGATGTGGCGAAACCGGCGCTGGTAGTGCTCGCGTATCTCGGCGTGGTCGCGCAGCAGCTCGAAGCTGCGCAGCAGCAGCTCGGCAAAGTCCACCACGCCTTCGCGCTGGCACTGGTCTTCGTACAGCTGGTACAGCTCCACCTTTTTGCGGGTGTCGTCGTCGCGCACGGGCACGTCGGCCGGGCGCATGCCCTCTTCTTTGCAGCTGGCGAAAAACCAGGTGAGCTGCTTGGCCGGAAAACGCTCGTCGTCCACCGCAAACTGCTTGCACAGGCGCTTGACGGCAGACAGCTGGTCTTGCGTGTCCAGAATTTGAAACGCCTGCGGCAGGTTGGCGGCTTTCCAGTGCGCGCGCAGCAGCCGGTTGCACAAGCCGTGGAAGGTGCCCACCCACATGCCGCGCGCGTTCACCGGCAGCATGGCTTGCAGGCGCACCAGCATTTCTTTGGCGGCCTTGTTGGTGAAGGTCACGGCCAGCAGGCCGCCCGGACCCACCAGGCCCTGCTGCATCAGCCAGGCCATGCGGGTGGTCAGCACCCGGGTTTTGCCCGAACCGGCACCAGCCAGCACCAGCGCATGGGTGCTGCCCAACGTGACGGCGGCCAGCTGCTCAGGGTTCAGGCCTTGCAGCAGGCTGGTGGACTCTCCGAAACCGGGCGAGGGGAATGACGGGGCGTGGGCATCAAAACTCATCCGCCGATTGTAGAAACCACGGTCAGCCCCTTGCGGCCCGAAAACCCCTGGCGTGTATACAATCGCGCACCGGGCCCAAGTTTCTTGCGTCCGGTTTTTTTATGCCGGGTTCAAGCCAAGCGCTCATCCTTCTTTTGTAGCTGTCAGGGCACATCAGGCGTGCGTTGACTCCATTTTTGGAGCTTGGAACCATGGAAATTTTCGACTGCGACAACATCCTGCTGCTGCCCCGCAAATGCCGCGTGGAAAGCCGGTCCGAGTGCGACGCCAGCGTGGAAATGGGCGGACGCATTTTTCGCATACCGGCCGTGCCGGCCAACATGAAAACCGTGGTGAACGAAGCCATTTGCGAGTGGTTGGCCCGCAACGGCTACTTCTATGTGATGCACCGCTTTGACCTGGACAACGTCGCCTTCGTGCGCAACTTCAAAGCCAAAGGCCTGTTTGCCTCTATCTCGCTGGGCGTCAAACAACCCGACCGCGACACCGTGGACCGGCTGGTGGCCGAAGGGCTGGTGCCTGAGTACATCACCATCGACATCGCCCACGGCCATGCCGACAGCGTGAAGCACATGATCGGCTACATCAAAGAACGCCTGCCCACCAGCTTTGTGATTGCGGGCAACGTGGGCACGCCCGAAGCCGTGATCGACCTCGAAAACTGGGGCGCCGACGCCACCAAGGTGGGCATTGGCCCCGGCAAGGTGTGCATCACCAGGCTCAAAACCGGCTTTGGCACCGGCGGCTGGCAGCTCAGCGCGCTGAAGTGGTGTGCCCGCGTGGCCACCAAGCCCATCATTGCCGACGGTGGCATCCGCAGCCACGGCGACATTGCCAAATGCATCCGTTTCGGGGCCACCCTGGTCATGGTCGGCTCGCTGTTTGCCGGCCACGAAGAAAGCCCCGGCCAGACGGTGGAAGTGGACGGCGTACCACACAAGGAGTATTACGGCTCCGCGTCCGACTTCAACAAGGGCGAATACAAACACGTTGAAGGCAAGCGCATCCTGGAGCCCATCAAAGGCAAGCTGGCCCACACGCTGATCGAGATGGAACAAGACGTGCAAAGCTCCATCAGCTACTCGGGCGGCAAGAAACTGATGGACATCCGCAAGGTGAACTACGTCATTTTGGGCGGCGACAACGCGGGCGAACACCTGCGGATGTGAGAGCCCCCGCAAGGGCACAACCCAGGCGTTTGATGTATTCTGAATACAGTACTCAAACACGCCATGCCCCCCTCTCCCACACTTTCCCGCCTCGACACCACCCCAGATCTGGTGGACCAGGTCTACCGCAGGCTGCTCGACGCCATCAGCGACGGCACCCTGGCCCCCGGCACCCGGCTGACCCAGGAAGACGTGGCCGAACAACTGGCCGTGTCACGCCAACCCGTGCTGCAAGCCCTGCGCCAACTGCGTGCCGACGGCCTGGTGCAAGACGCCCTGGGCCCCCAGGGCCACAAAGGCCGGGGCGTGGTGGTCACCCCCATTGACGCCACCACGGTGGCCCAGGTCTACGAGGTGCGCAACGCGCTGGACGTGCAAGCCGCCCGCCTGGCTGCCCGCCGCCGTGCCGTGATCGACCCCGCACTCATCACCGCCGGGCGCACAGCCGCCGCTGCGGGCCAGGTGAAAGCCATGATCGACGCCGATCTGGCCTACCACCGCGCCATTTACCAGGCCAGCGGCAACCCCCTGATTGAAGCCAGCGCGCTGCTGCACTGGCACCACATACGCCGTGCCATGGGCGAGGCCTTGCAGCACTCGCCCCTGCGCGCCACCGCCTGGGACGAACACGAAGCCATGTGCCACGCCATCGCCCAGGGTGACGAAGCTGCCGCCGCCCAACTCATGCTGGCCCATGGCACGCAGGCAGGCAACCACCTGGCGCGCCAGTTGCTGGCCGCGCAACCACCGGCAGCCCTCAACGCCGGGGTTCGATGAACCATATGCCTCCAACGCTTTCTGGCATTCACTTTTCAGCTACGACCATGAAACCCCATTCCCCTGCCCCAACCCTCACCGTGGCCGTGCTGGGCATTGGCCTGATGGGCTCGCCCATGGCCCGCCGCCTGTGCGAAGCCGGGTTGCGCGTGCACGTGTGGAACCGTTCACCCGCCAAAGCACAGGCCTTGGAAGCCTTGGGGGCCACCGCTTTTGCCAGCCCGGCCGATGCGGTGCGCGGTGCCCACCTCGTCATCACCATGCTGCAAGACGGCCCGGCGGTGGAAGACGTGTTGTTCACCCAGGGCGCGGCCCTGGGCCTGCAGCCCGGCACCCTGGTGGTGGACATGTCGTCCATCCAGCCGCGCCAGGCCCGCGACCACGCCGCCCGGCTGGCCGCGTTGCGGGTGGATTGCCTCGATGCCCCCGTGTCCGGCGGCACCGTGGGGGCCGAAGCGGGCACGCTGGCCATCATGGCCGGGGGCCGCGCGGCAGACTTCGAGCGCGCCCGCCCTGTGCTTGAGCTGCTGGGCCGCCCCACCCATGTGGGCCCCACGGGTTCGGGCCAGCTGGCCAAGCTCGCCAACCAGATGATTGTGGGCATCACCATCGGCGCTGTGGCCGAGGCACTGCTGTTCGCCGCCCGCGGCGGGGCCGACATGGGCAAGGTGCGCGAAGCCATTTCAGGCGGTTTTGCCGAAAGCCGCATCCTGCACGTGCACGGCCAGCGCATGGTCGAGCGCGACTTTGCCAAACGCGCCGCGGTCACCGTGCAACTGAAAGACATGCGCAACGCCGTGGCCACCGCCCAGGAAACGGGGTTTGAAGCCCCCATCACCCAGCTGTTTGCCCAGTTGTTCGAGCAAGCCACCGACCACGGCCTGGGCGACCTGGACCACTCCGCCCTGTTTGTGGAGCTGGCCAGCCGCAACGGCATGGCGTGAACCCGGCACCCGGACACCCCGGTCGGGCAAAGCTGAGGTAAAACACACAGGTCCGCCCCACCCGAACCCAAACACCGACATGAGCCGAAAAAAACACCGCGAGATCCAGCTGATTGACTGCTCTGCACTGGTGGTGGATGGCAATTCCGTCTCGCGGGGTGTCATCGTCCAGCAATTGCGCGATTTCGGCATGACTGCCGTTGAGACGGCCATCAAACCCATTGAGGCCCGCAACAAGCTGGAACTCAAGCCCTTCGAAATCGTGCTGTGCGAGCAAAGTTTTCCTGGCACCGATTACACCGGCCAAGAGTTGCTGGACGACCTTCGGCGCGGCCAAATACTGCCTTACAGCACCGTGTTCGTGATGCTGACCGCCGAAGCCAGCTACGCCCAGGTGGCCGAAGCCGCCGAATCGGCGCTGGACAGCTACCTGCTCAAACCCCACACAGCCATCGGCCTGCTGGGGCGCTTGAAACACGCCCACCGGCGCAAAGTCATCCTGGCCGACATTTTCGAAGCCATTGAAGCCGGACACTTCGCTGCGGCCATCGGCCACTGCACCACACGCTATGAAGCGCGCGACCACTACTGGATGTACGCCGGCCGCGTGGCGGCTGAACTGTTGATGCGCGAGGGCAAACACGACGAAGCGGGCGCGATGTACCGCCACATCACCACACAACACCCCTTGCCCTGGGCAAGACTGGGCGTGGCCCGTTCGCTGCTGGAAGCAGGCAAACCCCATGAAGCCCTGACCAGCCTGACGCAGCTGGCCAAAGACCAGCCCGCGTTTGCCGATACCTATGACGTGCTGGTTCGGCTGCACCTGGATGAAAGCCAGCCTGCGGCAGCCCTGGACGCCGCCAAATTGGCCTGCGACATCACCCCCGCTTCCATCGAACGCTTGCAACGTTACGGCATGCTGGCCTACTACCAGGGGGACTTTGCCGAGGCCGCGCGAGCCCTAGACCGCGCCACCTTGCTGGGCCTGACGTCCAAGCTGTACGACGCGCAGTGCCTGATGGTGCTGACCTTCGCTCGCTTGCAGTTGAAAGACGCACAAGGCATCAAACGCTGCACCGATCAGTTGCAAAAGCTGATCGAACGCCAAGACAGCCCGCCCCGCCTGCTGCGGTTCAAGGCCATGGCACACACGCTGCTGACCTTGGTGAACCGTCAGCTGGCCGCCGTGGTGGATCAAGTCAAGGCACACGCCCTGGAGTTGAAGTCCCCGGGTTTTGATGTGGAAGCCGCTTGCAACTTCCTCACACTCATCAGCGAAATTGGCCGCGCCGAGCTGGCACTGGAAGTGGCCGATGACTGGGTCAACACCTTGGCCCTGCGCTTTTGCACCAGCAACAGCCTGACAGACCTGCTGGCCAACGCAGCGGCACGTCACCCGCCTTACGAAGCGGCCGTGCGTGCGGGCTACCAGCGCATTGGCACCATTGCCCAAGAGGCCATGGCCTTGACCGTGGCTGGCAAACCCACAGAAACCGTGAAGGTGCTGCTGTCGCATTGCGACGCCACCCTCAATCTCAAACTGATGGAAACCGCCCGCCTGACGCTGGGTCGCCACCGCGCCCGCGTGGAAAACGCAGGCGCGCTGGAGGCTGACATACAGGAGCGCCTCACCCTCTTCACACCGTCATGTGTGGCCCCGCCCATGGGTCAGGCCAAAGGCCGCTCGGCGGGTGGCCTCAAGTTGCGCACAACCAAAGAAGCCCCTCCGCCCCAAGCCAGCGTGCAGGTGGACTGACTGACCTTGCCAATCAGCGGGCGTTGCTGCGGCGGCGTGCGTCGAACGGACGGCCTTCGCCACCCGCACCGGCTGGGCGGCGGGGTTTGAACTCGCCGCCATGGGGGGCACGGTCACCGCCCCAAGGGGCTGAACGCTCACCACGGGGTTGCTCGGCGCCGAAGTTGGGGCGATCGCCACCGGCACGAGGCGCAAAACGGTCGCCACGGGGCGCGAAGCGGTCACCGCCACGGTCAGGCCCCTGGCCCTGGCTGGGGCCGTTGCTGGGGCGTGCATCGAAACGGGGCGCTGAGGCAGGGCGCTGCTCGTTGCCCCACGCGGGACGCTCACCACGGAACTCTGGACGCTCACCACGGAACTCGGGACGGGGACCGCGGTCGTTGCGGTCGAACGGGGCTTTGTCAGAACGGCCAAAACCGGCGAAGTGACCGTTGCCACCGAAACCCCCTTCACGGCGGGGCGCTGGACGGCCACCCCGGCCACCGAAGTCGCCACGGCCACCACCGAAACCGCCACGGCGGTCGTCACGGCCACCGCCAAACGAGGTTTGGGGGGCGCGCTGCTTGGGCTCCAGACCCGGCACCACTTCAGCCTTCAGTTGCTGCTGGGTGTGGAACTCGATGTCGGCAATCTTGCGACGGTCGCGGAACTCGGCAAACGTGATGGCCAGGCCATCGCGGCCGGCACGACCCGTGCGGCCGATGCGGTGGGTGTAGTCCTCGGCCTTCATGGGCAGGCCAAAGTTGAACACGTGGGTGATGGTGGGCACGTCAATGCCACGGGCCGCCACGTCGGTGGCCACCAGAATTTGCACCCGGCCATCGCGCAAGGCATCCAGGC
The DNA here is from genome assembly GCA_964342395.1 of uncultured Hydrogenophaga sp. Taxonomy (GTDB): domain Bacteria; phylum Pseudomonadota; class Gammaproteobacteria; order Burkholderiales; family Burkholderiaceae_C; genus UBA2334. The sequence goes on along the minus strand of CAYFFJ010000004.1, from coordinate 514 downwards.
GGCGGTTGCGCATGCCCTGGCTCAGGGCACCGTGCAGGGCCACGGCCGAGAAGTTGGCTTGCTGCAGGTCGTTGGCCAGGTTGTCGCACTCGATCTGGGTGCTGGCAAACACGATGGCCTGGTTGATGTTGGTGTCGCGCAGCCAGTGATCCAGCAGGGCACGCTTGTGCTCGGCGGTGTCGGCCCAGAACAGGCTTTGCGTGATGTTGGCGTGCTTTTCCTGGGGCGTGTCGATTTGCAGCTTCTTCACGTTGGCGCCGTTGTCGTGCATCACACGCAGGGCCAGTTGCTGGATGCGGGGCGCAAACGTGGCGCTGAACATCATGGTTTGCTGGCGCTGGCTGGTCAGCTGGTGGATGTCGGCCAGGTCGTCGGCAAAGCCCAGGTCGAGCATGCGGTCGGCTTCGTCCATCACCAGGAACTTCACTTCGTCCAGCTTCAGCTGGCCGCCGCGCTGCAGGTCCAGCAGGCGGCCGGGCGTGGCCACCACCAGATTGGCGTTTTGCAGCTTGGA
>CAYFFJ010000003.1:0-78160 GCA_964342395.1 uncultured Hydrogenophaga sp. | reverse complement strand
TCTCACCTCTTCGCCCCACTCGCACAGGCGCTCCACCAGCTGGTCTTTGCTGACCAGGCGGCCCGCGCGTTGCAGCAGCACCTCCAGCAGGCCCAGTTCGCGGGCGGACAGCTCGACCATCTTGCCCTCGATGGTGGCCACGCGACCGGCCTGGTCGTACACCAGAGGGCCGTGTTTGATGGTGCTGCTGGCGCCTCCCATGCCCCGGCGGGTGAGGGCGCGCACGCGGGCTTCCAGCTCTTGCAGGCTGAAGGGCTTGGCCATGTAGTCGTCGGCCCCGTAGTCCAGGCCTTTCACGCGCTCTTCCACGCTGTCGGCTGCGGTCAGGATGAGCACAGGCAGGGTGGACCCGCGCGAACGCAGGCGCTTGAGCACTTCCAGCCCGTGCATGCGTGGCAGGCCCAGGTCGAGGATGAGCAGGTCGAACTCGTTGTTGGTCATCAGCGCGGCATCGGCCTCGCTGCCGCTGGCCACGTGGTCCACGGCGGCACCGGCCGCGCGCAGGGTGCGCAGCAGGCCGTCTGCCAACACTTGGTCGTCTTCCGCTATCAGGATTCGCATCCGGTGTTCCTCTTCGGGGCTGATGGGGCCTGGGCGCTTGCGGCGCGGTGGCGGCATTTTAGGGGCCGCGTGGTGGGGTTCTGGCCCGGGCTTTCCCCTGTGTCGGTTGTGGTTCAGCCGTCTTGCGTGTAGGCCTCCAGCCCCAGCAACACCACCGTGGCCACGTCGGTGCCCACCTGGGCTCGGAATTCGGCCTCTGCTTGCGACACGGCACGGCCGAACGTGGCCAACCAGTCCTGCCCCAGAGGGGTGAAGGCCACGCGGCGGGCGCGGCGGTCCAGTGGGTCGGGTTGGCGCTCCACCAGGCCCCAGGCTTCGCATTGGTCCACCAGGTCGGCCATGGCCTGTTTGGTCATGCGGGCGCGCTGGGCCAGTTCGGTCAGGCGCGCGCCGCCCAGCGGCAGGTGGCGGGTGATGTGTACGTGCGCCGCCCCAATTTGGGCACGCGCCGCCAGGTTGGACAAAGCCAGCGGGGCGTGCACGTCGGCCATCATCAGTGCCAGCACCCGCTGCTCAAACCGCTGTTGGCCCTGCCACAGCAGGTGGCCCAGGTGGCTGTGTTGCCACAGCTGCGCCGTGGCCGTGGAGACCGGAGAGAAGGGGGTTTCAAGCATGTGTAATTTAATCAGGAAAACTGACCAAATATTTTGTTTAAGGCTGCAAAAACACTGATTACACTGATTACACTGCTGTACACGCATCCAGCCTGTTTGAAAAAACATGGGTGCCTTGTTCAACCCCACACCCCGAGGCCCGCCATGGAAACCACCGCCAAACCCGTCAACGCCGAAAAAGCCAAAGCCCTGCAAGCCGCCCTGGCGCAAATCGAAAAACAGTTCGGCAAGGGCACCATCATGCGGCTGGGCGCCGGTGAGGTGATCGAAGACATCCAGGTGGTGTCCACCGGCTCTTTGGGGCTGGACGTGGCGCTGGGCGTGGGTGGCCTGCCCCGTGGCCGGGTGGTGGAAATTTACGGACCCGAGTCGTCGGGCAAAACCACGCTCACCCTGCAAGTGGTGGCCGAAATGCAAAAACTGGGCGGCACCTGTGCGTTTGTGGACGCCGAACACGCGCTGGACATCCAATACGCCCAGGCCCTGGGGGTGAACCTGCAAGACATGCTGATTTCCCAGCCCGACACCGGCGAGCAGGCGCTTGAAATTGTGGACAGCCTGGTGCGTTCGGCGGCGGTGGACCTGATCATCGTGGACTCGGTGGCCGCGTTGACCCCGAAGGCCGAGCTGGAAGGCGAAATGGGCGACAGCCTGCCAGGCCTGCAAGCCCGCCTGATGAGCCAGGCCCTGCGCAAGCTGACCGCCACCATCAAAAAGGCCAATTGCACGGTCATTTTCATCAACCAGATCCGCATGAAGATCGGTGTGATGTTTGGCAGCCCCGAAACCACCACGGGCGGCAACGCGCTGAAGTTTTACTCGTCGGTTCGCCTGGACATCCGTCGCGTGGGCTCCATCAAAAAGGGCGACGAGGTGATCGGCAGCGAAACCAAAGTGAAGGTGGTGAAGAACAAGGTGGCCTCGCCCTTCAAAACCGCTGAGTTCGACATCATGTACGGCCAGGGCATCAGCCGCGAGGGTGAAATCATCGACCTGGCAGTGGCCCACAACCTGATCGAAAAATCCGGTGCCTGGTACGCCTACCAAGGCGAAAAAATCGGCCAAGGCCGCGACAACGCGCGTGAGTTTCTGCGCGAGAACCGCGCGCTGGCGCACGAAATTGAAAACAAGGTGCGTGCAGCCCTGGGCGTGCCGCTGCTGCCCGCTTCGTCGCAAGGCAAGGACCCGGTGGCCGAATGAGCCTGGGGGGCCGCACCGGGCAGGCCTTGTCGCTGAAAGGGCGGGCGCTGAAGGCGCTGTCTCAGCGCGAACACTCGCGGGCCGAATTGCTGAAAAAGCTCAGGCCCCATGCCGGCCCCGACGACGATTTGCCCGCGCTGCTGGACCAACTGGCCGAGCAGGGGTGGATCAGCGAAGCGCGCGTGGCCCAAAGCCTGGTGCACCGCCGCGCCAGCCGGTTGGGGGTGGGCCGCCTGAAGCAAGAGTTGCAAGCCAAAGGCTTGGCGCCGGAACTGGTGGCCGCCACGGTGGCTGAACTGGCCGACACCGAATGGGCCCGCGCCAGGGCGGTGTGGCAGAAAAAATTTGGTGTGCCCGCCACCGATGCCAAAGCCCGCGCCGCCCAAGCCCGGTTTTTGCTGGGCCGGGGTTTTGCTCCTGGGATGGTCAGCCGCGTGCTCCGCGCTGACCCCGACCTCGATCTCGATCCGGACGGCGGGTTGGGTGGTATTTAAGGCTTTAGGCCCAGCATCAACTTCAGGTTTTGCACGGCCGCGCCGCTGGCGCCTTTGCCCAGGTTGTCCAGGCGCGCCACCAGCACGGCTTGGCGGTGGTCGGCGTTGCCAAACACGCGAATTTCCAGCCGGTTGGTGTCATTCAGGGCCAACGCATCGAGCTTGCCGGACTCGGTGGCGGGCAACACGCTGACCATGCCACCTTCTGCCGCGCTGGGCGCGTAGTGGGCCAGCAAGGCCTGGTGCAAGTCACCGGCTGTGACCTTGCCCGGCAGTTCGTCCAGGTGCAGGGGCAATTGCACCAGCATGCCCTGGCGGAAGTTGCCCACCGCAGGCACAAACACAGGGCGGCGCGTCAGGCCGGTCATGGCCAGAATTTCCGGGATGTGTTTGTGCGCCAGGCCCAGTGCGTACAACTCGAACAGCGGTGCGGTGCCCGCTTCATAGGCTTCGATCATGGGGCGACCGCCGCCCGAATAGCCGCTGACGGCGGGCAGCACCACGGGGTGGTCGGCGGGCAGCAAACCACACGCCACCAGCGGGTGCAGCAGCGCAATGGCCCCGGTGGCATAGCAGCCGGGGTTGGCCACGCGGCGGGCGCTGACGACGGCGCTGCGTTGCGCGGTGGACAGCTCGGGAAAACCATAGACCCAGCCGGGGGCCACGCGGTGGGCGGTGGAGGCGTCGATCACCCGGGGGGCGGGTTGACCGGCGGCATCCAGCGCATCGACCAGGGCCACCGTTTCGCGGGCTGCGTCGTCGTGCAGACACAAAATGACCACGTCGGCTTGCGCCAGCAAGGCCTTTTTAGCATCGGGGCTTTTGCGGTCTTCGTGCGCAATGCTCAGCAATTCAATGCCGGGCATGTCGGCCAATTGTTCGCGAATTTGCAAGCCGGTGGTGCCGGCTTCGCCGTCTATGAAAACACGTGCCATGGGGGCCTTTTGCGGGGTGGAAATGCGCACATGCGCAAGATTGCGTTTAACGTGGCTGTTGGTTATGCACAAGAATTGTGCGTTGCAACATGATACATTTCCGCGTTGGTGCGTCACGTGCCTACATTTTGTGACTCCGTGCAGCGGCTGAACACAACCCTTGCTGATGAATTGCCGAATGTCTGGCCGACGCTTTCACTGTCGACTCTTGAGAGACCATCCATGAAGATTCATGAGTACCAAGGCAAGGACATCTTGCGCAATTTTGGTGTGCCCGTTCCGCGCGGCATTCCTGCTTTCACCGTTCAAGAGGCTGTTGAGGCCGCACAAAAACTCGGTGGGCCGGTTTGGGTGGTGAAAGCGCAGATCCACGCTGGCGGCCGTGGCAAGGGCGGCGGCGTGAAAGTGGCCAAAACCATTGAAGACGTCAAGCGCATCGCGGGCGAAATCCTGGGCATGCAGCTCAAGACCCACCAGACTGGCCCCGAAGGCCAAAAGGTGCGCCGCCTGTACATCGAAGACGGCGCGGACATCCAGAAGGAATACTACGTGTCGATCGTGACCGATCGCGCCACGCAGAAACTGGCCTTCATTGCCTCCAGCGAAGGCGGCATGGACATCGAGGAAGTGGCGCACGCCACCCCCGAAAAAATCATCACCGAATTCATCGACCCACTGACCGGCTTGGGTGCCGAGCAGGCCGCCAAAATTGCCAATGGCATTGGCTTGCCCGCCGAATCGACCGCCCAGGCGATCGACGTGTTCCAAAAGCTCTACAAGTGCTACATGGACACCGATGCCTCGCTGGTGGAAATCAACCCCCTGAACCGCGACAGCAAAAACCAGCTGCTGGCCCTGGACTCGAAGTTCAACTTCGACTCCAACGCCCTGTTCCGCCACCCTGAAATCGTGGCGCTGCGTGACCTGGACGAAGAAGACCCCGCTGAAATCGAAGCGTCCAAGTTCGACCTGGCCTACATCAGCCTGGACGGCAACATCGGCTGCCTGGTGAACGGTGCCGGTTTGGCCATGGCCACCATGGACACCATCAAGTTGTTCGGCGCAGAGCCTGCCAACTTCCTGGACGTGGGCGGCGGTGCCACCCCCGAGAAGGTGACGGAAGCCTTCAAGATCATGCTGAAAAACCCCAAGGTCAAAGGCATTCTGGTCAACATCTTCGGCGGCATCATGAAGTGCGACACCATTGCCACTGGTGTGATCACCGCCTGCAAGGCCGTGAACCTGAGCGTGCCACTGGTCGTGCGCATGAAGGGCACCAACGAAGAACTGGGCAAGAAAATGCTGGCCGACAGCGGTTTGCCGATCATTTCGGTGGACACCATGGCAGAAGCCGCACAGGCGGCTGTTAAAGCGGTGAAAGGTTAAGCAACATGTCGATCTACATCAACAAAAACACCAAAGTCATCACCCAGGGCATCACGGGCAAGACTGGCCAGTTCCACACCGAAAAGTGCCAGGAATACGCCAACGGCAAAGAGTGCTTCGTGGCGGGTGTGAACCCCAAGAAGGCTGGCGAGAAGATTTTTGACATCCCAATCTACGCCTCTGTCAAAGAAGCCGCGTCTGAAACGGGTGCCACCGTTTCCGTGATCTACGTGCCGCCTGCTGGCGCCGCTGCTGCCATCTGGGAAGCGGTGGAAGCCGATCTGGACTTGGCCATCTGCATCACCGAAGGCATTCCTGTGCGCGACATGCTGGAAGTGCGCAACCGCATGAAGGCCAAAGAAGCCGCCGGTGGCAAGAAAACCCTGCTGTTGGGCCCCAACTGCCCTGGTTTGATCACGCCCGACGAAATCAAAATCGGCATCATGCCCGGTCACATTCACCGCAAAGGCCGCATCGGCGTGGTGTCTCGCTCTGGCACGCTGACTTATGAAGCCGTGGCACAGCTGACCGAAATCGGTTTGGGCCAGTCCAGCGCTGTGGGCATTGGTGGCGACCCCATCAATGGCCTGAAGCACATCGATGTGATGCGCGCTTTCAACGACGATCCCGACACCGATGCCGTGATCATGATCGGCGAGATCGGCGGTCCCGACGAAGCCGAAGCCGCCCGCTGGTGCAAAGCCAACATGAAAAAACCCATTGTGGGCTTCATCGCGGGCGTGACCGCGCCTCCCGGCAAACGCATGGGCCACGCTGGTGCGTTGATTTCCGGTGGTGCCGACACGGCAGACGCCAAATTGGCGGTCATGGAAGAATGCGGCTTCAAGGTCACCCGCAACCCTTCGGAAATGGCCAAATTGCTCAAAGCCATGCTTTGATGTGTTCGCCGTTGCGGCTTTCACCTACGGGTGGCCGCAACATTGGAGGGAAAATGGCAGCGCACATTCGCTGCCATTTTTTTTTGGAGTTCATTCGGTGGAAGAATTTTTGACAACCCAGTTCTGGCTCGCTGTGGGCCAGATCATCATGATCGACATCTTGTTGGGCGGTGACAACGCGGTGGTCATCGCGTTGGCCTGCCGCAAATTGCCGGCGGCTCAACGCCGAAAGGGCATTTTGTGGGGCACCGCTGGTGCCATTGTGTTGCGCGTGGTCCTGATCGTGTTTGCCTTGGCGCTGCTGGCCATTCCCTACCTGAAAATCATCGGAGCGGCGTTGCTGGTGTGGATCGGCGTGAAACTGCTGGCGCCAGATGACGAGGAAGACCATGGCAATATTGAGTCCAGCGACAAGCTTTGGGCGGCGGTGAAAACCGTGATCGTGGCGGACTTGGTCATGAGCATTGACAACGTGATTGCCATTGCCGGTGCTGCCGAGGGGGCGGGCGGTGCCCACAAGATTCCGCTGGTCGTGTTTGGTTTGCTGGTCAGCATTCCCATCATCGTGTGGGGCAGCCAAATGGTGATCAAATTGATGGAACGGTTCCCGGTCATCATCGTGCTGGGTGGCATGTTGCTGGGGTGGATCGCTGGCACCATGGTGGTGACCGACCCTGCTTTGCTGCCCTATTTGGCACAAACCGTTGAGGGAGCGAAACCCGCAGTGGGTGCCTGGACCAGTTACGGGGCAGGCGTGTTCGGTGCTTTGCTGGTGTTGGCGGTGGGTGTGGTCATGAAAAAGAAAGGCCAAGCCCCCGCCTCCTGAGCCGCTTGGTGGGGTGTGACCCACTCCCGGCCTCTCACAACGGACAGGATGTGTCATGAAATCACGCAGTGGCAGGTCGGGTTTCCCGTTTTGGCGCTCAGATGGGATACTTGCTCTGCTGATCGTGCTCGTGGCATTGGTGGTTCAGCAGACCACGCATTTTTTTGACCGTTGGGAGCAGCGCTTTTTCGATTTCGCTGCCACACAGACCGACCGCCGCCCCTCTGGCCAGGTGGTGATCCTGGCCATTGACGACCCCAGCATTCGCAACATCGGGCGTTGGCCCTGGTCGCGCGATGTGCATGCCCGCATGGTGGACACCCTGGCGGCGGCCAAGGTCAAAACCGTGGTGCACACCACGTTCTTTTTTGAACCCGAGGCCGATGCCGGTTTGCAATTGGTGCGGCAAATGGAGCAGGTCTTGGTGGATGCCCCCGATACCGACCCTTGGGTGGCCCGGTTGAAGGGCGTGATCGACAGCGCCAAGGTGAGCCTGGACACCGACACGCGCCTGGCCGCCAGTTTGAGGCAGGCGGGAAATGTGCTGCTGCCCGCGTTTGCCACCCCTGGTCAGGGGTTGGGCGTGCCCGACGCGGGTTTGCCCGCCTTCGCCAAGCCTCTGGATGGCGCCGCGTTTGCAAGCACGGTTTTGCCACCCGTGGACTCGGTTCAATGGCCCATGGCCGGTCTGGCCGAGCGGGCCGTGGCCGTGGGGCACCTGAACCAAATCCCCGATGAGGTGGATGGTGTGGTCCGTGCCAGCACCCTGTTCTTGAACCACGGGGGGCAGGTGTTGCCGGGCTTGGGGCTGTTGGCCGTGGCCCACGCCTTGAATCTGGACCTCAAAGGGTTGACCCGGCACACCGATGGGGCGCTGGCGTTGGGAGGGCTTCGCATTCCCATTGACGCACGGGGGCGGGTATTGCCCCAGTACTACCGTGGCGACGGCAATGCCCCGGCATTTGTCACCGACTCGTTCTACGACGTGTATGCGGGCAAGATACCGGCAAGCAAATATGCGGGCAAGGTGGTGGTCATCGGCGCGACGGCCGCAGGGGTGGGTGACCAGCTCTCCACGCCCGTGAGTGCAACGTTGTCCCCGGCGGCTGTGATGGCGCACGAGACCTCCAGCCTCCTCAGCAACCATTTTTTTGAAGCCCCCGATTGGGCCATGGCCGCCCAATTGGTGGCTTTTCTGGTGGTGGCCGCTTACCTGATGTTCGGGCTGCCGCGTTTGGCGGGCGCCCCTGCTGCGGTGATCACAGGGCTTTTGTGGGCAGCCTTGCTGTTGACCGAATACCTGGCTGTGTCGCAGCAGCACATCTGGCTGCCACTGGTGCTGCCCGCTGCCGTGCTGGTGTTGGGCTATCTGGGCCTGACGACCCAACGCTATCTGGTGACCGAGGCGGGCAAGCTGAGAGCCGATGAGGAGTCTGCCGAAACCAACCGCATGATGGGCCTGGCCTTGCAAGGACAGGGCCAGTTGGACATGTCGTTTGACCGGTTTCGCCGCGTGCCCCTGAACAACGCGGTGATGGACAACCTGTTGAACCTGGCGCTGGATTTCGAGCGCAAACGGCAATTCAACAAAGCGGAGGCTGTGTACCAGCACATGGCGACGTTTGACACACATTTCAAAGACTTGCAGGCCAAACTCAAGCGGGTCAAATCGCTGGCGGAAACGGTGTTGCTGGGTGGGGCTGACGCACAGCCGGGGTCCCTTGTGGTTCTGGGGGACGCGGGTATTGAAAAACCGATGCTGGGCCGCTACCAAGTGGAGAAGGAGCTGGGCAAAGGGGCCATGGGGGTGGTGTACTTGGGCAAAGACCCCAAAATTGGTCGTGTGGTGGCGATCAAAACCTTGGCGTTGGCGCGCGAATTCGAAGGCGAAGAGCTGGAAGACGCGCGACAGCGGTTTTTCCGCGAGGCCGAAACCGCTGGGCGTTTGCAGCACCCACACATCGTCACCATTTTCGATGCGGGTGAGGATCACGAGTTGGCCTACATTGCCATGGAGTTTGTCAAAGGCAAAGATTTGTCCGAGCACACGCGGGCCGGGCAGTTGTTGCCCATGGCCCAGGTCGTGTCCATCGTGGCCCGGGTGGCGGAGGCGTTGGACTATGCCCATCAGTTGAATGTGGTGCACCGCGACATCAAGCCTGCCAATGTGATGTACGAGGCAACGTCTGACACCGTCAAAGTCACAGACTTTGGCATTGCCCGGATGACCGATGCCAGTCGCACCCGTACCGGCATGGTGTTGGGCACACCCAGTTTCATGTCACCCGAGCAAATCGCCGGCAAAAAGGTGGATGGCCGCTCTGACCTGTATTCGCTGGGTGTCATGGCCTTTCAGCTGTTGACCGGTGGATTGCCTTTCCGTGCGGACTCCATGGCCGAGTTGATGTTCAAAATTGCCAACGAACCCGCGCCCGATGTTTGCGTCGTCCGCCCTGGCATTTCTGCGGCTTTGGCGGTGGTGGTGGGCAAAGCCATGGCCAAGGGTTTGGACGCGCGTTACGCACGGGGCAACGACATGGCGTTCGACTTGCGGTGCAGCTTGGCGGGTATGCTGGCTTCGCCGCCGGCTTTTGAAGACACCCAGCCCGGCTCCACGGAGGGGTTTGCCACCACGGTGGTGTTGCCTTCTTCAACTGAAAGGTCTGCATGAACTTTGAATACGCGGGTGTCACCGACCCTGGCCTGCTGAGGGAAAACAACGAAGACTCGGTTGCCTTTGACCCGGTACAAGGTGTTGCCGTGCTGGCCGATGGCATGGGGGGCTACAACGCAGGTGAAATCGCCAGTGCAATGGCGGTGACCTTTGTGAAGGCCGAGCTGTCCCGTTGGCTGGAAGAGGCGGCTCCCCAATGCACCGCAAGCGACATCAAGCACGCCATGGAGGTGTGCGTGGTCAACGCCAACCAGTCGATTTACAACGCGGCCAATGCCAATCCTCAGTTCAGTGGCATGGGCACCACCATTGTGTTGGGGGTGTTTGAGGCTGGGCGTGTGTTGTTGGCCCACGTGGGCGACTCGCGGTGCTATGTGTGGCGCCAGGGCGTGCTCACCCAACTGACGCGTGACCATTCGCTGCTGCAGGAGCAGCTGGCGGCGGGGGTGATCACCCCCGCGCAGGCCAAAGTGGCATCGCACAAAAACCTGGTGACCCGTGCATTGGGTGTGGATGACGGGGTGCAGGTGGATGTGATGGAGCACACCCCCGCAGAGGGCGATGTCTACCTGATGTGTTCGGATGGGTTGAGCGACATGGTGGACGACGAGGATGTGGCCCGTCTTTTGCTGAACAAGTCCAGTCTGCAAGACTGTGCCTCGGCCCTGGTTCGGGCGGCCAATGAAGCGGGGGGGCGCGACAATATTTCGGTCATACTGATCGGTGCAAAGGCAGAATCGGGCCCCCAGGGATTTTTCTCACGCATTTTGCGAAGGGGTTGAAACCTTTTGCGCACATGAAAAGAACAGATTGGAGTCGGCCATGCCGAAAATGATCGTCTCGATCGACGGTGTTGTCATCAAAGAAGTGCAGTTGGCCAAAGACCGGACGACGCTGGGCCGTCGTCCTTACAACGATGTGGTCATCGACAACCTGGCGGTCAGCGGTGAGCATGCGGTGCTCCAGATGATGGGGGCGGACGTGCACATCGAAGACCTCAACAGCACAAATGGCACCTACATCAATGGCAAAGCGGTCAAAAAGCAACTGCTGCGCCACAACGACACCATCGAAATCGGCAAGCACAAGATCAAGTTTCTGAACGAGCAAGTTGGCGCGGGGTTTGAGAAAACCATGGCTATCAGGCCTGCCCCTGTGGTGCAGGCTGACGCGCCCGCCGTGGGGAGCGCTGCCATTCGGGTGGTGTCCGGTGCCGCCGCAGGCCGTGAAGTGGTGTTGGTCAAAGTTGTCACCACGATTGGCAAACCCGGGGTGGCTGTGGCGGCCATCACCCGCAGGCCCCACGGTTATGTGGTGGCACTGGTGGAAGGCCAAAACCGCCCCACATTGAACGATATTCCCTTGGACGCCGAGCCCCAAGTGCTGAAAAACGGCGATGTACTGGAGCTTGCAGGCACCAAAATGCAGTTTGTGACCCTCTGACCCGGCGCTGCCGGTTGTGCCACGTGCGGATGCCCATGTTCAGAAAGCACCTGCCACGCACCTTGGTCACGTTGCTGCCTTTGGCGGTGGTGCTGTTGCACATATTGGGCGTGTTTCGCCTGGGCCTTTTGGACCGTGTCGATGAGTTGATTTACGACGCGCGGCTGCAGGCCACCATGCCCCGCACATTGGACGACCGCATTGTCATCGTGGACATCGACGAGCACAGCCTGGCCGAGCAGGGGCGCTGGCCTTGGTCGCGCAGCAAGCTGGCGGCGCTGACCGATGAACTGTTTGTGCGTCAGCAGGCCGCCGTGGTGGGTTTTGACATCGTGTTTGCCGAGCCCGATGACAGCTCGGGCCTGGCGCAACTCAGGCAATTGGCCCAAGGTGCCTTGAAAGAGGTGCCCGCGTTTGGCGAGCAAGTGCAGGCCTTGGCGCCGTTGCTGGACCACGATGCCCGTTTTGCCCAATCGCTGCAAGGCAGGGCCGCGGTGCTGGGCTATTACTTCACCAGTGACCGTGGCGGGCGCACCGCTGGACAATTGCCTGAACCCGTGTTTGCGGCCACTGCGCTGAACGGTGCACCCATTGCTTTCACTGCGTGGAACGGTTACGGGTCCAATCTGCCCATGTTGGCCCAAGCCGCCGCCTCGGCTGGGTTTTTCAACGCCATCACGGACGATGACGGCGTGGTGCGCTCCGTGCCCTTGGTCGCCGAACACGCTGGGCACCACTATGAATCGCTGGCGCTGGCCATGCTGCGCCAGTTGATGCCCCACAGTGTGGTGGAGCCGGGGTTTCCACCCCATCGGTTTTTGCCCAACGCCTATCAAGGATTGGAGAGTGTGGTGGTCAAGCAAGGCAACAGTGGCATGGCCCTGCCCGTGGACCAACGCGTTGCCACCCTGGTCCCCTACCGCCATTTCGGGGGGCCCAGCGGTGGCGGGTTTCGGTATGTGTCTGCCACCGATTTGCTCACCGGGCGGGTGGCCGCCGCGTCGTTGAAAGACAAATTGGTGCTGGTGGGCACCACCGCCCCTGGCTTGTTGGATTTGCGTGCCACGCCGGTGGGTCTGGTATACCCAGGCGTGGAAGTGCATGCCAACCTGCTGTCGGCTTTTCTGGACGGTCGTATGCTGGTCAAGCCCGACTACGCATTGGGCTATGAGCTGGTGATCACCCTGGTGGTGGGTTTGTTGCTGGCCTTGACCTTGCCCTGGTTGGGGGCTACCCCCGCCACGCTGTTGAGTGTGGGGGTGTTGCTGGCTGCGGTGTCGCTCGACATGTGGCTTTACACCGCTCAAGGGCTGGTCTTGCCCCTGGCATCACCGTTGTTCGTGGCCTTGACGGCGTTTGCGCTCAACATGAGTTATGGCTATTTTGTGGAAAGCCGCTCCAAGCGGGAATTGGCCCAGTTGTTTGGCACCTACGTGCCCCCTGAGCTGGTGGACGAAATGGTCAAAGACCCTGATCGCTACAACATGCAGGCAGCCTCACGGGAGTTGACGGTCATGTTTTGCGACATGCGCGGCTTCACCCAACTGTCTGAAAACATGCCGCCGGCACAACTGCAGACCCTGCTCAACACCGTGTTCAGCCGCTTGACCCATGTGGTGAGTGCCCACCAGGGCACCATCGACAAATACATGGGCGACTGCATCATGGCTTTCTGGGGCGCCCCGGTCGATGCGCAGGCACACGCCAGCATGGCCGTGCGTGCGGCGCTGGACATGGTGGACGCCATCGACGCACTGAACCGCGAACACGCCGCCAAAGGTTGGCCCGCCGTGGGCGTGGGCATTGGGCTCAACACCGGCCCCATGCTGGTGGGCGACATGGGTTCGGACATCCGCCGCAGCTACACCGTGATGGGCGACGCCGTGAACCTGGCCGCCCGGTTGGAGGGGTTGACCCGCCATTACGGCGTGGACTGGCTGGTGAGCGAAGACACCCGCCGCCACGCGCCCGACTTTGCGTGGCAAGAGGTGGACACCGTGGCCGTGAAAGGCCGGGAAAAAACCGTCACCGTCTACACCCTGTTGCGCCCTGAGGCCGGGGCCACACCCGGTGCGCGTCAAGAAGAGCTTCGGCTTTGGGCGCCCGTGCCCAAGGCGTACCGGGCCCAAGACTGGGACGCCTGTGACGTGCACCTGTTGAACGTGATGCGGCTGTGCCCATCGCGCCCGCTGTATGCCTTTTACGCCCAACGCGTGCAGCTCGCGCGAGCCCATCCCCCCAGCCCCCACTGGGATGGCACGACACGGTTTGACTCCAAATGAAAACCCCTGCATCGCTGCGCGTGAGGGTACTGGGCTGCGCAGGGGCCATTGCACGCGGTGCCCGCACCACGTCGTTTCTCGTGGACGAACACCTGCTGGTCGATGCGGGCACCGGTGTGGGCGACCTTACCCTGGACGAAATGGCTGCCATTCAGCACGTGGTGCTGACCCACGCGCACCTGGACCACATTGCCGCGCTGCCACTCATGCTGGATGCGGTGGGCACCCGGCGCGGACGTCCCCTGCAAGTGCATGCCTTGCCCGACACCCTGGCCGCGCTGCGTGCCCACGTGTTCAACGACCTGATATGGCCCGATTTTTCCCGCCTGCCCAGCCCTGATGCCCCCTTCGTGAGCTTTCACCCCCTGGCCACGGGGCAACAACTGCAGCTGGGTGGCGTGCACGTGGAGGCCTTGCCTGCCACCCACACCGTGGCCGCCGTGGGCTACGCGGTGGCCCGGGGGCCGCATCGTCCCCATTGGGTGTTTTCAGGTGACACGGGCCACAATCCTGCGTTCTGGCACCGGGTCAACCAGCTGCCGGTGGGTGTGCTGGTGATGGAAACCGCCTTCAGCGAGCGCGAGGCCGCACTGGCCCATCTCAGCCAACACCTGTGCCCCAGCACGCTGGCCGCCCAACTGGCCTTGATGCGACCTGACATGAGCTGCCCCATCCACATCAGCCACATGAAACCGGCCGAAGCCGAATCCATCATGCAAGACATCTCTCAGCTCAACCAGACACGTGAAGCCGTTGGCTTGAAGCCCTGGGCCATTTCAGCACTCCATTGCGGCCACAGGTGGGTGCTGTGAACGGGCCCGCCCGGGATATTGAGGCCGAGGCCCGGTTTTTTCGCGACCTGCAGGTGGTCACCACCCGCATCCACGACACCGACAACCTGGACCAGCTGATGGTGGAGGTGAGCCAGGACATTTGCGGCCTGCTCAACGCCGACCGCTTGACCCTGTATGTGTTGAGCGACGACAAAACAGCCATCGTCTCCCGTGTGAAAACCGGGCTCAACACCGCCAAAGACCTGAAACTGCCCATCACAGCCCAAAGCATTGCGGGCTATGTGGCCCTGACGCACAAAACCCTGAACATTGCCGACGTGTATGACGAGGCCGCCCTGCGGCAAATCGACCCAGCCTTGAGTTTTCTGAAAGAAGTGGACCGCCGCTCGGGCTACCGCACCCATCAAATGCTGGTGGCCCCCATCTTGCGCGGGTCTGACCTGGTGGGCGTGCTGCAGGTGGTGAACGCCCGTGATGGCCGCGCTTTTTCTGCGTTGGCCCAGGAGGGTGTGACCAAGCTGTGCCAAACGCTGTCGTCCGCCATTCGCCACCGCGTGTTGGCGGCCCAAACGGTGGCGTGGCCTGCGGTGTCGAAATACGCCGGCTTGGTGGTAGATGGCGTGGTGTCTGCCGACGAGCTGGCCCGGTGCATGGCCAAGGCCCGCGAAGACCGCGTGCACGTGGAGCAGGTGCTCATGGCCGACATGCAGGTCACCGCCCCGCAACTGGGGCGCTCGCTCGCGCATTTTTTTGGGGCGCCCTACGTGGGTTTCGATGCCAAGCGCATCCGCTCCGAAGCCTTGCATGCCAAGCTCAAAACCGACTTTGTGGCCGAGTGCCAGTGGTTGCCCCTGGAAGAGGGCCCCGAGGGCCTGCTCATTCTGGCGGTCGACCCCGAAGACGCCCGCAACGGCAAGCTGGTGCCCCAGGTGTTCCCGCAGTTTCCCCGCTTGGTGTTTGCCGTGACCACGGCCAGCGAATTTGCCCAAACCGTGGCGCAGCTGCTGGGCGCGGGGCCAGAGTCCTACGGCCCTGAGGACATGCTGACCGACACCCCGCTGTCGCAGGACGATGACGACACCCCCGACCCAGGGCTGGCGAGCGCCGCGCAAGACAACGAGCTGGTCAAATTTGTCAACAAAGTCATTGTCGATGCCCACCGCCAAGGCGCGTCTGACATCCACTTCGAGCCCCAGCCTGGCAAAGCCAAGGCCAGCATCCGTTTTCGCATCGACGGCTCTTTGCAGCCCTACGCCGAAGTGCCCGCTGCCTACCGCGACAGTTTTGTGGCCCGCATCAAAATCATGTGCGACTTGGACATTTCCGAAAAGCGCAAGCCACAAGACGGAAAAATCAAATTCAAAAAATTCGGCCCCCTCGACATCGAGCTGCGGGTGGCCACATTGCCGTCTGCGGGCGGGGTGGAAGACGTGGTCATGCGCCTGCTGACGGCGGGCGAGCCCATTGCCCTGGCGCAATTGGGGTTGACCGAGCACAACCGCCAACGGCTCGAAGCCACCATTGGCAAGCCCTACGGCCTGTTTTACGTGTGCGGCCCCACCGGCTCGGGCAAAACCACCACGCTGCACTCCATCCTCAAACACCTCAACACGCCCGACACCAAAATCTGGACGGCCGAAGACCCCGTGGAAATCACCCAAAAAGGGCTGCGGCAGGTGCAGGTGAACAAAAAAGCCGGCATCGACTTCGCGCTGGTGATGCGGGCCTTTTTGAGGGCCGACCCCGACATCATCATGGTGGGCGAAAGCCGCGACAAAGAAACCGTCGGCATGGGCGTGGAAGCCTCGCTCACCGGGCACCTGGTGTTCTCCACCCTGCACACCAATTCAGCGCCCGAGTCCATCACCCGCCTGCTCGACATGGGTATGGACCCTTTCAACTTTGCCGACGCCCTGCTGGGTATCCTGGCCCAGCGCCTGGCCAAGCGCCTGTGCAGCTGCAAAGAAGCCTATGAGCCCACCGCAGACGAGTTGCGCCTGTTTGTGGCCGAGTACACGCAGGAACTCGCCCACACCCCCGCGTGGGCCGCCAACCGTGCAGACGCAGCGCAAGAGTTGTTGAATGGCTGGGCTCGGCTGTATGGCGACGCCAGTGGCCGCCTGCACCTGTACCGCGCGAAAGGCTGTGACAAATGCCGCGACACGGGCTACAAAGGCCGCGTGGGCTTGCACGAGCTGCTGGTGGCAGACGACACCACCCGCCAGCTCATCCAAGAGCGCGCCCGCGTGGCCCAGCTGTTCACGGCCTGCGTGGAAGCAGGGATGCGCAGCCTGAAGATGGACGGCATGGAAAAGGTGCTGATGGGCCTGACCGATTTGAAGCAGGTGCGCACGGTGTGCATCAAATAGCTGTAGTGAACAGTTGTTTGTAAGCAAGCGCTAGGTGCCATCTTTCGTCACCGTGCCGATGCTGAAAGTGACAAAAAATCGCACATTCCAGCCCACATTGCCCCCAAATGGGTCAAAGGAAGGCCATTTGGGGCGGGCACGGCAAATGCTGTAAGGTCGCCACGTCAATACCGACGCCGTGTTCAAGGAGTTTTCATGAAACAGATGGTTCAAAAGGGTTTCACCCTGATCGAATTGATGATCGTCGTCGCGATCATCGGTATTTTGGCCGCCGTGGCTTTGCCTGCTTACCAGGATTACACCGTGCGTGCGCGTGTGACGGAAGGCATGGTCTTGGGCTCAGGACTGAAGAACGTGGTGGCCGACAACGCTGCCAATGGCACCACGGCCGCATTAGGTGGTTTTTTCAAGGGTATCCCGATAAACGCAGCTGGGACCACGTTTTGCACAGCCGCAGGAAACTGTAGCTTGAACGGCGGCATTACCAATTCGAAAAACGTTACTTCAGTGTTTGGCGCAACCGCCACTGGCGTGATCACGGTGACATACACTGCGGCAGCTTCTGGTCAAACGTTGGTGTTGGCGCCTTCTTCAAATAATGCGGCATTGACTGCAGGTACTATTCCTGCTGCAAGCATTATTTGGACTTGCTACGCAAGCGGCAAAGCAGTTGTCGCGGGTGTTGCCAATACCGCGACGATGGTTGCCAAGTACGCGCCTGCAGAGTGCCGTTGATCTTCTCTGACCATTTAAAGGGGGCTTAGGCCCCTTTTTTAATTTGGGGCACTTATTCATGAACAGGCTCAGATTGCGTGCGGCGGCCCGTGCTTCGGGTTTGCATTTGTTGGGGTCATTTGCGGTAGCTGCTGTTGCCGCGTGGCTTGTATTTGGGCGGCTTTACCCAACGCCCTACGCCGAAATGTTGGGGGGCTTCGAACTCTTCTTCATCCTTATGGGCGTGGATGTGGTGTGCGGACCTTTGTTGACGCTGGTTTTGTTCAATCCTGCAAAACCAAGGCGCGAGCTGGTCTTGGACCTTGGTTTTGTTGCCATTTTGCAGCTTGGCGCTTTGGCCTATGGACTTCAAACCGTTTGGCTTGCGCGGCCGGTGTATCTGATTTACGACGTGGACCGCTTCCAGGTGTTGACGATGTCTGAGCTGGATGAAATTGGGCTTGCGAAAAAGCCAGCCATGGTGCCGTCTCCGTCTTGGTTGGGTGGGCCGGTATTGATTGGAAGCCGAACGGCCAAACCAGAGGACGTTGACTACCTGGACCAAGTGAACCAATCACTGGCAGGTAACGAAGCATTTATGCGCGCTGATCGATGGGGGGAGTACAGCAATTTTCAGCACGATGTGTTGTCACGCGCCCAGGCGCTGGACGTGCTCTATGGCAAACACCCTTCTCAAAAATTGCTGTTGGATAACGCTGTTTTGAATTTGCAGCGCCAACACTCGCAGGTCAGTTGGCTGCCCGTGGTATCACGCAGGGGGATTGCGTGGACGCTGTTGATGGATTCGACAACCGCCCAGCCTTTGAAATTTGTTCCGTTGGATGGTTTTTGAGCTGACGCAGTGGGCATCACCCCGCCACAAAATGCCCGCTCTTCCCCCCCCGCTTCTCCAGCAGCCGCACCCCCGTCATTTCCATGCCCCGGTCGGCCGCTTTGCACATGTCGTAAATGGTCAGCAGGGCCACTTGCACGGCGGTGAGAGCTTCCATTTCAACCCCGGTGGGGCCGGTGGTTTCGGCGGTGGCGGTGCAGCGCACCGCATTCAGCTCGGCCAGCACTTCAAATGCCACGGCCACCCGGGTGAGGGCGATGGGGTGGCACAGGGGAATCAGGTCGGCGGTTTTTTTCGCGCCCATGATGCCGGCCAGTCGGGCAATGCCCAGCACGTCGCCTTTTTTGGCGGTGCCGCTGGTCACCAGGGCCAGGGTGGCCGGTTGCATGGTGATGCGGCCTTCGGCCACGGCCACGCGGTGTGTGTGGGCCTTGGCCCCCACGTCCACCATGTGGGCTTGGCCCTGGGTGTCAAAGTGGGTCAGGGGTGATGAGGGGGTGTCTGGCGTGTGCATGGCGCGCAGTTTAGCCACCGGGCCGCAGGCGGCACGTGCCCGGATGACAATGGACACCCGTTGTGATGGTGGCTGTTGCATTCCCTTCACGGGGAGGTGCCATGGCTGGCGTGTGTGGATGGAGCTATTTTGAATAAAAAACTGCCTCTGACGCTTGTCTGTATTGGGCTTGCAGCTATTTGTTTTGCGGTGCCGCTGGCGCCCGCCAATGCCCCGTTGGCGCTGCCCCGCATGGGCGAGGCGGGAGCGCTGGACCTGGCGGCCGAGCGCCAATTGGGTGAACGCATTGCCCAGCAGATCTTCCGCGACCCCGATTACCTGGACGATCCGGTGCTGAGCGATTACTTGCAGGCCATTTGGCAACCCCTGCTGGCCTCGGCCCGAGCGCGGGGTGACGTGGCCCCCGAACTGGCAGAGCGTTTTGCCTGGCGGTTGATGCTGGCGCGGGACCCCAGCGTCAACGCCTTTGCCCTGCCTGGCGGCTACCTGGGCGTGCACCTGGGCCTGATGGCCACGGTGAGCACCGCAGACGAGCTGGCTTCGGTGCTGGCACACGAACTCACCCACGTGTCGCAGCGCCACATTTCACGCTTGCTGGAGCGCCAGGACAAGCAGGCTCCGCTGATGGTGGCGGCCATGATTTTGGGGGCCTTGGCCGCCAGTGCCAGCAAAAACACCGACGTGGTGCAGGCCGCTGTGGTGGGGGGGCAGGCGGTGGCCGCACAGTCGCAGCTGAATTTTTCGCGTGACATGGAGCGCGAGGCCGACCGCGTGGGCTACAACATCATGACCGGCGCGGGCTTCAATGGCACGGGCTTTGTCACTATGTTCGACAAGCTGCAACACGCGTCGCGGCTGAACGATGACGGCGCCTTTCCCTACCTGCGCAGCCACCCGCTGACCACCGAGCGCATGGCCGACATGCAAACCCGCCTGGCGCTGGCCCTTCCTTCTGGCACGCACACCGATCACCCTGCGCACCCCGGTTCCCAAGCCCCCATGACCGCCCCCGTGTCTGCCCAGCACCATGCCTTGATGGCGGCGCGGGCGCGTGTGATGGCCGAGTCCAGCGTGGCCCGCTGGCGCGCCTGGTTGTCCGAGGCCACGCCCCCGGCGGCCCCGCGCGACGCCACCGCCCAGGCCGCTGCGTGGTACGCCGGCGCGGTGTCGGCCTTGCGCCTGAAGCAGCCAACGGACGCCTGGCGCTGTGTGCAGGGGTTGCTGAACGTGGCTTCGCTCGACGCCAGCGCCGCCCAGGCCGCTCGGTTGCTGGCACTGGAGGTGTGGCTGTCGCCGGGGGGTGCCGCCACCCCTGCCGCCTGGCAAGCCCAGGTGCTGGCGCAAGCGCAGGCCGCCGTGCGCGCCCCTGGGCGTGGGGCGCTGGTGCTGGGCGCACAGACCCTGTTGGCCCAAGGGCGGGCTGTCGAGGTGACCGACCCGCTGCAACTGTGGTTGGCCACGCACCCCACCGACCCGCTGGCCTGGCAGGTGTTGGGCCAGGCCTGGCAGGCCTTGGGCCACCCACTGCGCGCCATCCGAGCCGAGGCCGAGGCGCGGGCCGCCCAATTCGATGTGGGCGGTGCCATCGACCGTCTGAGGGCCGCGCGCGAGCTGGGCCGGGAGCTCACCCGCACCCAGCGCGAGGTGGACCACATGGAGTTGTCCATCATCGACACCCGCTACCGCGTGCTGGTGCAGCAACAACGCGAGCAACTGCGTGAAAATCCCAACGACAAATCCCGCTGAGCAGGGGGGCTGCGGCGCTCACCCGGCGGTGCCATAATCCGGCCACTTTCCCACAGGAGACACGACTTGGAAGCCAGCCCCAGTGGCACGCTTTCAGCCTTGCAGACAGCCTGAGCCCGGCACACCGGGCGCGGCGGCAGCGGGGGTGAAAGCGACGCCTACCCCCCTTTTTTTGCAGCGCGCCCGCCCATGGGGCCGCTGCCCGCCCCACCTGCAACGGAGCCCGTCATGCTCAACGTGTTCACGCTGGCCAATGGCCGTTTGTTTCAAGAAGAAATCGACTCGCTGGAAGAACTGGCGCAGTTCAAGCCCATTTGGGTGGACCTGGAATCGCCCTCGCCTGAAGAGCGGCGCTGGGTCAAGCAGCACTTTGGCCTGAGCATTCCCGAAGACGCGATGGACGAGGACATTGAAGAGTCCGCCCGCTTTTTCGAGGAAGACAACGGCGAGTTGCACATCCGCTCCGACTTCCTGATCGACGACGACGAAGACCCCCGCGCCGTGCGCGTGGCCTTCATCCTGAACGAGCAGAACGACGAGCTGAAAAGCCGGGGCGTGCTGTTTTCCATCCACGACGAAGACGTGCCCGTGTTCCGCCTGCTGCGCATGCGCGCGCGCCGCATGCCGGGCCTGATTGACGACGCCAAAGACGTGCTGCTGATGCTGTTCGACGTGGATGCAGAGTACTGCGCCGATACGTTGGAAGATATTTACGACGACCTGGAAAACGTCAGCCGCCAGGTGCTCAACGGCGACGTGACCGACAACAAAGCCAGCGAAGTGCTGTCGGCCATTGCGCGGCACGAAGACATGTCGGGCCGCATCCGCCGCAACGTGATGGACACGCGCCGCGCCGTCAGCTTCATGATGCGCACCCGCATGCTGGGCACCGAGCAGTTTGAAGACGCGCGGCAAATTTTGCGCGACCTCGATTCGCTCGACGGCCACACCGCGTTTTTGTTCGACAAGATCAACTTCTTGATGGACGCCACGGTGGGTTTCATCAACATCAACCAGAACAAGATCATCAAGATCTTCTCGGTGGCCAGCGTGGCCTTGCTGCCGCCCACCTTGATTGCCAGCATTTACGGCATGAACTTCCAGCACATGCCCGAGCTGAGCCAGACCTGGGGCTACCCCGCCGCGCTGTGCCTGATGGTGGCCTCTGCCGTGGGGCCCATGCTGTATTTCAGAAAGCGCGGCTGGTTGAAGTGAATTTCAGACAAAAAGTGCCTATGACGCTTGTCTGTATTGAATAGTTTGCTATCAATATTTCAGACCGTTCCAGGCTTGCCCAAGGCAGACAGGGCCGCCAGCACCACTTGCGCGCTGTAGCGGCTGGCCACGTCGGCCACGAAGCGGCCAAAGTCCACATGGGCGCTGTCGTCGGCGCGGTCTGACACGGTGCGCACGGCGGCAAAAGGCACGCCGAAGTCGTGGCACACCTGGGCCACGGCGGCCCCTTCCATTTCCACCGCCAACGCGTCGGGCAGGGCCTGGCGCAGTGCAGCGCTTTCGACGCTGGTGGCCACAAAGCGGTCGCCACTGACGATCAGCCCCTGGTGCACCTGCGCCCCTTGCAGCTGGAACGCGGCCAGGGTGTCCGCTCCCAGCCAGGTGGGCAGGTGGTCCAGCGTGTGTTGGCTGGCCTGGGCCAGGGCGTGTGTCCAGCCGGGGTGGGTGGCAAACAGGGCTTGACCGTAGCCGGGCACCTCATGGCGCGGGAACAGGGGCGAGGCGTCCATGTCGTGCTGCAAAAACCGCTGGGCCACGACGATGTCGCCCACCTTCACGCCCGCCCCCAGTCCACCGGCCACACCGGTGAACAGCAGGCCGTCCACGCCAAACCGCTGCAGCAGCAGCGTGGCGGTGGTGGCTGCGGCCACCTTGCCAATGCCCGACACCACGGCCACCACCTCGCAGCCGCCCAAGTGGCCCGGCCAGAACGTGCGGCTCGCCACCGTTTCGCGGTGCTCGTTGGGCATCAGGGCCAGCACGGCCTGAAGCTCTTGCGGCATGGCGGCCATCAGGCCAATGCGAAAGGGGCGGGGCATGGGCATGGGCATGGGCATGGGCTTATTTTTTGTCGCGCAGCTCGCGGCGCAGAATTTTGCCCACCGGGGTTTTGGGCAACTCGGTGCGGAACTCAATCACCTTGGGCTGTTTGTAGCCCGTCATGTTGGCCTTGCAGTAGTCGCGCACTTGGGTTTCGGTCAGGGCCGGGTCTTTTTTCACAATGACCAGTTTCACGGCTTCGCCGGTTTTCTCGTCGGCCACACCGACCACGGCACACTCCAGCACCCCGGGGCAGCCGGCCACCACGTCTTCCACCTCGTTGGGGTAGACGTTGAAGCCGCTGACCAGCACCATGTCTTTTTTGCGGTCCACAATTTTGAAATAACCGCGCTCGTCCATCACGCCGATGTCGCCGGTTTTGAAGTAGCCGTCGGCGGTCATGGCCTTGGCGGTTTCGTCGGGGCGCTGCCAGTAGCCCGCCATCACCTGCGGGCCTTTGATGGCGATTTCACCGGCCTGGTCCACCGCCACTTCGTTGCCGTCGTCGTCCAGGCACTTCATCCAGGTGCCTGGAATCGGCACGCCGATGGTGCCGCTGAATTCGTGCGAGGTGACGGGGTTGCAACTGGCAGAGGGGCTGGTTTCACTCAGGCCATAACCCTCGCAAATGGGACAGCCGGTTTTCTCCAGCCACCGCTTGGCCACCGCGTGTTGCACCGCCATGCCGCCGCCCAGGCTCACTTTCAGGTTCGTCCAGTTCACGGTGCCAAAGTCGGGGTGGTTGGCCAGGCCGTTGAACAGTGTGTTGACCGCCGGAAAGCTGTGGAAGGTGTGTTTGCTCAGCTCTTTCAGCACCGCAGGCAGGTCGCGGGGGTTGGGAATGAGGATGGTTTTGCCGCCCATGCGCAGGCTCAGCATCATGTTCACGGTGAACGCGAAGATGTGGTACAGCGGCAAGGCACACACGGCCGTGGGTTGCTCACCGGCCGGGATGCTTTTCATGGCCGGGGCGTTCCACGTGTCGGACTGCAGCACGTTGGCCACCACGTTGCGGTGCAGCAGCACGGCCCCCTTGCTCACGCCCGTGGTGCCACCGGTGTATTGCAGCACGGCCACATCGTCGGGTTTGATGTCGGGCTTTTTCAGCGTGCCTTTGCTTCCCAGCGCCAATGCGTCGTTGAAGCGCACGGCTTGTGGCAGATGGTAGGTGGGCACCATTTTTTTGACGTTGCGCACCACGTAATTGACCAAGGCACCCTTCAACAGCCCCAGCCGGTCGCCCATGGCGGCCAACACCACGTGTTTGACGGGGGTGTTGGCGATGCATTGCATCAGCGTGGCCGCAAAATTTTCGATGATGACGATGGCCTTGGCCCCCGAGTCTTTCAGCTGGTGTTCCAGCTCGCGCGCGGTGTAGAGCGGGTTCACGTTCACCACCACCAGCCCGGCCCGCAGAATGGCCGCCACCGCCACGGGGTACTGCGGCACGTTGGGCATCATGATGGCCACGCGGTCGCCTTTGGCCAACCCCAAGCCTTGCAAATACGCCGCAAACGCCTGCGACTGGCTGTCTGTTTCGGCGTAGCTCACGGTTTTGCCCAAGAAGCTGTAGGCGGTTCGGTCGCTGAACTTCTGGAAACTGTCGTCCATCAGCTGGACCAGTGAGGTGTATTGCGACGTGTCCACGTCGGCAGGCACCCCGGCGGGGTAGGCCTGGAGCCAGGGGCGGGTGTCGGAATGGGTCATGGCTGTTTGTCTCCTTCTTGTGATGTCAAAATTTCCGCACGATCGTTCGTTTATTTTGCATTGTCTGTGATTTTGACCCAGACTGACGTTTGTCTGACACCTTTTCCGCATGAAAAAAAGGGTGGCAACCTGGGGGTTGTCACCCTTTTCAGGGGGGCGTGCGCGCGGGTAGGAGGGCTCAGGTTTTGAGCGCGACCAGCACCTCGTCCAGCATTTTTTTGGCGTCGCCAAACAGCATGCGGTTGTTGTCCTTGTAGAACAGGGGGTTGTCCACGCCCGCATAGCCCGACGCCATGGAGCGCTTCATGACGATGGAGGTGCGGGCTTTCCACACCTCCAGCACAGGCATGCCGGCGATGGGGCTGGTGGGGTCTTCCTGCGCGGCGGGGTTCACGATGTCGTTGGCGCCAATCACCATGACCACATCGGTGTTGGCGAAGTCTTCGTTGATTTCGTCCATCTCCATCACGATGTCGTAAGGCACCTTGGCTTCGGCCAGCAGCACGTTCATGTGGCCGGGCATGCGGCCTGCCACGGGGTGGATGGCAAAGCGCACGTTGACGCCTTTTTCGCGCAGCGTTTTGGTGATTTCGTACACCGTGTGCTGGGCCTGGGCCACGGCCATGCCGTAGCCGGGCACGATGATGACGCTCTTGGCATCGCGCAGCATTTCGGCGGTGTCGGTGCTGTTCACGGGCACCACTTCGCCCTGGGGGGCAGCGGCTTCACCCGATTTGGCGGGGGCCGCACCGCCACCGGAGCCAAAACCCCCGGCAATCACGCTGATGAAGTTGCGGTTCATGGCGTTGCACATGATGTAGCTCAGGATGGCGCCCGAAGAACCCACCAGCGCACCGGTCACGATCAACAGGTCGTTGCTCAGCATGAAGCCCGTGGCCGCAGCGGCCCAGCCCGAATAGCTGTTGAGCATGGACACCACCACCGGCATGTCGGCTCCGCCAATGGCCATGACCATGTGAATGCCGAACAGCAGCGCAATCACGGTCATCACGATCAGCGGCGTCATGCCGTCTGCCACGCCGTGGGCATTGATGAACGCACGGCCAAACCAGATCACCACCAGCAACGCGGTCAGGTTCATCCAGTGGCGGCCGGGCAGCAGCAGGGGTTTGCCACCAATCTTGCCGTTGAGCTTGCCAAACGCGATCAGCGAGCCTGAGAACGTGACCGCGCCGATCAGGATGCCGATGTAAATTTCCACCTCGTGGATGGCTTTTTCGGCCCCGGTGAACTGCACCGAGGTGTCCACGTAACTGGCAAAACCCACCAGGCAGGCCGCCAGGCCCACCAGGCTGTGCATCAGGGCCACCAGCTCGGGCATTTGCGTCATTTTCACCACCCGGGCGGCGTACAGGCCAATGCCCCCGCCTGCCACCAGTGCCATCACGATCCAGGCCACGCCCGAGGGGGTGACGCGGGGGCCAAACACGGTGGCCAGCACCGCCAGGCCCATGCCGATCATGCCGAACACGTTGCCCCGGCGCGAGGTTTCGGGGTTGGACAGGCCACCCAGGCTGAGAATGAACAGAATGGCCGCACCGAGGTAGGCCATGTTGGAAAGGCTTTGGGACATGTTCGTCTTCCTTCTTCTTGTAATGGGTTATTTGCGGAACATGGCGAGCATGCGGCGGGTCACGGCAAAGCCACCGAACATGTTGACGGCGGTCAGCACGGTGGCGGCAAAGGCCAGCCAGAAAATCAGGCCGTCGGGCCGGCCGTTCAGGCCAGCTTCAGGCGGCGCAATCTGCACCAGGGCACCGATGGCAATGATGCTGGAGATGGCGTTGGTCACGCTCATCAGCGGCGTGTGCAGGGCAGGGGTTACGTTCCACACCACCATGTTGCCAATGAAGCAGGCCAGCACAAACACCGTGAAGTGGCCCAGGAACGCGGCGGGCGCGTAAGTGCCCACCAACCAGAATGCCACCGCCGACAGGGCAAACAGGATGGCCAGCGTCTGGGCTGGCATGGGGGCGCTGCTGCCGTGTCCGTGGCCGCCTTTTTTCTCGGCCACCGGTGCGGCGGCTGCCTTGGGTGGGGGTGGGGCCGCCTGTTTCAGTGCCGGGGCGGGCCATGTGACCTCGCCGTTGTTGATCACGGTCAGGCCCCGGATGGCGTCGTCTTCCATGTTGACGTGGATGACACCGTTTTTGGCCTTGCACAGCTCTTCGCTCAGGCGGAACAGGTTGGTGCCGTACAGCGTGGACGACTGGCGCGCCAGGCGCGAGGCCAGGTCGGTGTAGCCGACGATGGTCACACCGTGTTTCACCACGGCCTGGCCCGGTTCGGTCAGCTCGCAGTTGCCGCCTTGCTCGGCCGCCATGTCCACGATGACGCTGCCCGGCTTCATGGACTGCACCATTTCAGCGGTGATCAGTTTGGGGGCAGGCTTGCCCGGAATCAGCGCGGTGGTGATGATGATATCGACCTCTCGCGCTTGTTGGGCATACATTTCGCGCTGCGCTTTTTGAAAGCCTTCGCTCATCACTTTGGCGTAACCGCCGCCGCCCGAGCCTTCTTCTTCGTAGTCCACCTTCACAAATTCACCGCCCAGCGACACCACCTGGTCGGCCACCTCGGCGCGGGTGTCGTTGGCGCGGACGATGGCGCCCAGGCTGGCCGCCGTGCCGATGGCGGCCAGACCGGCCACACCGGCGCCGGCGATGAACACCTTGGCCGGGGGCACTTTGCCTGCGGCGGTGATCTGGCCGTTGAAGAAGCGGCCGAATGCATTGGCGGCCTCAATGACCGCGCGGTAGCCGCTGACACCGGCCATGGAGGTGAGCGCATCCATTTTCTGCGCACGGCTCAGGGTGCGGGGCAGGGCATCAATGGCCAGCACCGTGGCCTGGGCTGCGGCCAGCTGGGCCATCAGATCGGGGTGCTGGGCGGGCCAGATGAAGCCAATGAGTGTTTGGCCCGGGCGCACCAGCGCCACTTCGTCCGTGCTGGGCGGGCGCACCTTGAACACGATGTCTGACGTGGCCCACAGCTCGGCTGCCGTGGTGACGATGACGGCTCCCTCAGCGCGGTATGCGTCGTCGCTGAACGAGGCGGCATCGCCCGCGCCCGACTCCACCGCCACGCTGAAGCCCAGCTTCACAAGTTTTGCCACCACCTCGGGCACGGTGGCCACCCGTTTTTCACCGGGGAAGTTCTCCCGGGGCACCCCGATGCGTTGGGGTGTTCGGGTCTCTGTGCTCGCGGTATTCGATCCTGGTGCGTCTGGCTGCATGGGGTGTCCTCAAGGATGGCTCTGGATGGGGCGTTGTCCTTCCCGGGGCCGGACAACAAACATAAGCAGGGATTCTTTGTCGGGCTGTTTACATTTCCCCCCATTGTGCGGTTTTTTTTTGACCGTCTTTGGCCACCCCGCATGCCCGCAGATCCGCCGCCATGGCTCTGATAATGGCCCCATGAACACCCGTTGGAAACCCAGTGTCACCGTGGCGGCCATCGTCGAGCATGAAGGCCGCTATTTGCTGGTGGAAGAGCACACGCCCGAAGGCCTGCGCCTGAACAACCCCGCCGGCCACCTGGACCCTGGCGAAAGTCCGGTGGCCGCCTGTGCCCGCGAAGCCCTGGAAGAAACCACCCACACCTTCACCCCCGAGGCGCTGGTGGGCGTGTACCTGTCGCGCTTGCAGCGCGAGGCCACGGGGGAAGACATCACTTACGTGCGTTTCGCGTTTTGCGGCACCCTGGGCGGGGTGGTGCCCGGCCGAGTGTTGGACGATGGCATTGTGCGCACCGTGTGGATGACGCCCGACGAGGTGCGCGCCAGCGCCCCCCGCCACCGCAGCCCGCTGGTGCTGCGCTGCATGGAAGACCACCTGCGCGGCCAGCGCTTTGCGCTGGAGAGCATTTACACCGACCCCTCGGTGGCCGCATGAGCTGGCCGCGTGGCTTGTGCCCGCTCAGTCCGCTTTGAGTTTGGCGACCTCAACCACGCGGCGCCACTTGACCAGGTCGTCTGCCACGATCTTGCCCATCTGCTCGGGCGTGCTGGTCTCGACGTCGGCGCCATGGGCCTCGATTTGTTGTATCACGTCTTTCTGGTTGAGCACTTGGTTCAGCGCCACGTTGAGCTGCTGGATGATGGCCTTGGGCGTTTTGGCGGGTGCGAACAACGCGTACCACTGGGTCACGTTCACGCCTTCGACCCCCAGCTCCTTGAGGGTGGGAACGTCGGGAAGCGCCGCCGAGCGCTTGTCGCCTGCGATGGCCAGGGCGTTGAGCTTTCCGCCTTTGACCTGGGGAATGCCGGTGAACAGGCTGGGAAACATCACCTGGGTGTGGCCACCGATGGTGTCTGCCACTGCGGGCGCCGACCCCTTGTAAGGCACATGCAGCAGGTCAGCGCCGGTGTTCATCTTGAACAACTCGGCTGCGAAATGGGGCGCGGTGCCATTGCCGGCAGAGGCATAGCTGTATTTGCCGGGCGCGCTCTTGAGCAAGGCGATCAGTTCCTTGCCGTCGCGTGCTTTCAGCGAAGGGTGGGTCACCATCAGGGTGGGTGAATAGCCGACGAGTCCGATGGGCTCAAAATCTTTCACAGGGTCGTAGCGAAGCTTCTGCAGTGCCGGGTTCATCGCATGCGTGGCCACATAGCCGAACAGGAGGGTGTGTCCATCGGCCGGTGCGCGGGCCACGGCCTCGCTGGCAATGGCGCCGTTGCCCCCGGGCTTGTTCTCGACGATGACAGACTGGCCGATGACCCCCGCGATCTTTTGCGCAATGAGGCGTGCCATGGCATCGTTGCCGCCGCCTGCTGCGGTCGGCACGACGATGGTGACGGTTTTGCTGGGAAAAGCGTGGACCGCCAGCGGAGCCAGGGTGAGTGCGGCGCCGATCAGGCCCAGGATGCGAAGAAGCCGTTTCATGGTGTGATACCTCATTGGTGTGTGATCAGGTGGGTGGGAATCTGGAGCTGGCCCTGCAGGATCTTTCGTACCGTGCGGACCACGGAGGCGCGCCTGACGCAGATGCCGACATGGGTGTCTTCCAGGTCGATGGCGATCTGGATGACACCCGAGGGGTGAAGCACCCGCAGGGTGTGGCTTCCTGTCGCAAGCGCAGGGCCGCTGGCCACGGTCCCTGGCAGGGCCAGCGCGGTGGCCACACCGATGGCTCCGGTCACGGCATGGGCCGTGTGGCAGCGCTTGGGCGTGAAGTAGCGCGAAACAATGGCACCGGCCTCGTCGGCTGGGCTGACGATGACCGGCTTGGGCACCACACTGGCGCTCACGTCGCCCAAACCCATCAGGCGCCCGGCCTCCAGGCGCACACGTTCGAGGCGTTCGATCAGGCCCGGCGTCGCATCCAGCTCGGCTGCCGTTTCGCGGCCCTTCAGGCCCAGGGCCTGTGCCGGTATGAGCACCATGGGCATGGCGGCGTCGATGCAACTCACGGCCAGGCCCTCGATCGTGTCGGTGCGATGGCCCGTGGGAAAAAGCGTGCCGGTCACGGCGCCCCAGGCGTCCAGGAAGCTGAGGTAAACGGGCGCGGCAGGCTCTACCACCCCGTCTATGCAGACATCACCGTCGTAGGACACATGGCCCCCCGGGGTGTGCACGGTCACGTCGATGCGGGCGCCGGTGTTGACGTTGTGCACCCGAACGACCGTTTCACCATCGGCGGCGCCGATGAGCCCCTGTTCGATGGCGAATGGCCCCACGCCAGAGAGCATGTTGCCGCAGTTCGGGCGGGTGTCCACCGTGTGGTCGCCAACCCCCACCTGGGCAAACAGGTAGTCGACGTCGCAGTCGCTGCGGCTAGAGGGAGAAACGATGGCCACCTTGCTGGTCAGCGAGGTGCCGCCGCCCAGCCCGTTGATCTGGCTCAAGTCGCTGGAGCCGATGGCACTGACCAGCACGCGGTCACGTTCGGCCGGGTCTTTGGGCAACCAGTCGCTGAGAAAGAAGGGGCCGCGAGAGGTCCCGGCACGCATGAGGACACAAGGAATAGAGGTGTTCATGACCGCAATGGTCTTTGAGCTCCATCATTCTGTGAATTGCAACTTTCAGAACTATTATTGCGTCATACGCAACTATCTGGTGGAGGTGCCGCATGTCGATCCAGTTCGATCTTCCCGACCTGCAGGCCTTCGCCGCTGCAGCTGAACTGAAAAACTTTCGCAAGGCTGCCGAGCTGGTGCACATCTCACAGCCCGCGTTCAGCCGACGCATCGACAAACTGGAGGCGGCGCTGGGTGTCCGTCTGTTTGACCGCACGTCCCGCAGTGTGGAGCTGACTGGTATTGGCCGCGACTTTGCACGCAAGACTCGTCAGTTGCTCGATGACCTGGATGAAACCTTGCTGGGCATCCGCGAGGTTGGCGGTGCCCGAATGGGCGAGGTGACCATCGCCTGCGTGCCGTCGGCGGTGTATTACTTTCTGCCTCAGGTGCTGCGCAGTTACCACGAGCGCTACCCGCGCATCCGCATCAAGGTGCACGACGCCAGCGCCAATGAGGTCCTGACGGTGGTGGCCAGCGGGCAGGCCGATTTCGGTCTCAATTTCATTGGCAGTGATGAGCCCGGCATCGAGTTCCGCACCATCCTTGAAGAACGCTTCGTGGCGGCTTGCCGCAAAGACCACCCGCTGGCGAAAAAGCGTCGCGTCACCTGGAAGGAGCTGTGCCAGTACGACTTTATGTCGGTGAGCAAGTCGTCGGGCAACCGCATGCTGACCGACCTGGCGCTGGCCGGTGCCCGTCCCGAGGACCGGCCGCACAGCATCTACGAAGCCCAGCACGTCACGACCCTGCTGGGTCTTGTGGAGGCTGGCATGGGCATTGCCGCCGTTCCCAGCCTGGCCATGCCCGCAGCCGATCACCCGGTGCTGGCAGGTATTCCGCTCCACGACCCCGTGGTCGTGCGACGCATCGGGCTGATTGCGCGCAAGGGCCGAAGCCTCACGCCAGCGGCCGAACGCCTGTACGAACTGATGGCGAACCTGCGACGGCCACGCGCCATGGCCCGGGGCCAGGGTTGATTCAGGTGTCGCGCGGGCGCAATTCAAGAATTGCGCCAACCAATCATGACAAATGCCGCTGAATCTTTGCTCATTGCGTTTGCATCTTTGGATGCGTCGCCTGGTGGGCTGAGTTTGGCGCAATTTTTGGCGCAATTTCCCCATGTGCCCCGGCGCAGTTTGCAGCGGCAATTGGCGCAGGCGGTGGCCGGTGGGCTATCAGCGTGAGTTTTTGGACGGTTACCAGCCCAACGCCGACACCCTGCGGTTTGACCGCTACACCTTGTTCAACCTGCACAGTGCATTGGCCGAAAACCTGCTAATCGTTTTTTGCCATGGTGCACCTGCCCTATTTGCAGCCGTTTGCCGACATCAACAAGCGCACCTCGCGCCTGGCCGCCAACATGCCGTTGCTGAAAGCCAACCTCTGCCCGCTGACCTTTCTGGGCGTGAGCCCGCAGGCCTACAGCACCGCAGTGCTGGGTGTCTGCGAAATGACCCGGGTAGAACTGTTGCGCGACCTGTACGTGTGGGCCTACGAGCGTTCCACGCAGGAATACATGGTCATTCAGCAAAACCTGGCCCAACCCAACCCAACCCGACCCCACCCGCCTGGCTTGGCGCGACGTGATCAAACGCACGGTGGCCCAGGTGGTGCGCCAGCCGCAGCGTGACAGCTTCGCCGCCATTCAAGACGCGCTGGCAGCGCAGTGGCCACCGGGCACGCCACAGCAGCAGCGTGACGAGGTGCAGGCGCTGGTGAACCGCCCCGTTGCCTAAAATCGCCCCATGACAGCCAAGCAAAAAATCGTGGTGGGCCTCAGCGGAGGTGTGGATTCGGCCGTGAGCGCTTACCTGCTGAAACAGCAGGGGCATGAGGTCATCGGCATCTTCATGAAGAACTGGGAAGACGACGACAACAGCGAATACTGCTCGTCCAACATCGACTTTGTCGATGCCGCCAGCGTGGCCGACGTGATTGGCATTGAGATTGAACACGTCAACTTCGCTGCCGAGTACAAAGACCGCGTGTTTGCCGAATTTCTGCGCGAATACCAGGCAGGGCGCACGCCCAACCCCGACATTTTGTGCAACGCCGAAATCAAGTTCAAGGCGTTCCTGGACCACGCTTTTGTCCGTGGGGCCGACAAAATTGCCACCGGCCACTACGCCCGCGTGCGGTGTGTGGAGGCCGATGGCCGCTTTGAGTTGCTCAAGGGCCTGGACCCGACCAAAGACCAAAGCTATTTTTTGCACCGCCTGACGCAGGCACAACTCGCCAAAACCCTGTTCCCGGTGGGCGAGCTGCACAAAACCGAGGTGCGCCGCATTGCCGCCGACATTGGCCTGCCCAATGCCAAAAAGAAAGACAGCACCGGCATCTGCTTCATTGGCGAGCGGCCTTTCCGCGACTTTTTGAACCGCTACATCGCCCACGCACCCGGCCCCATCAAAGACCCGAAAGGGCGCGTGTTGGGCCAACACGTGGGCCTGAGTTTTTACACCCTGGGCCAGCGCCAGGGCTTGGGCATTGGGGGCGTGAAAGCGCGCGGGGCCGAGCTGAAGGCCGTGCAAAGCCAGGGCCTGCGCGGTGTGGGCGAACACGAGCCGTGGTTTGTGGCCCGCAAAGACCTCAAAACCAACACCCTGTGGGTGGTGCAGGGCCACGACCACCCCTGGCTGCTGAACAACGGGCTGGTGGCGCAAGACATGAGCTGGACGGCCGGCACAGCGCCCGATCTGAGCGGGCCCCGCCGCCTGGCCGCCAAAACCCGCTACCGCCAAGCCGATGCGCCTTGCGTGCTGCAGGCCGCGCCCACAGGGGGCTCGTTGACCGAGGTGCGCGACCCCGGCGCCATCCAACTGGTGTTTGACGACCCGCAGTGGGCCGTCACCCCCGGCCAGTCAGCCGTGTTGTACGACGGCGAGGTGTGCCTGGGTGGTGGGGTGATTGCCGGTTAGAACGGGAATCAGAACGGAATGTCGTCGTCCATGTCGTCAAAGCCGCTGCTGCTGCGCGCAGGGGCTGCGGGCGGGGCCTGGCGAGGCGCAGGGGCGTATGGCTGGGGCGCTGGGCGTGGTGCGGCCGCCGGTGGCGGCGCACGGCGGGGAGCGGGCGCGGGTGCGTCGTAACCCCCTTCGTCGCCACCGCCCATTTGGCCGCCACCCATGCCTTCGCGGCCGCCCAGCAGTTGCAGTTCGGTGGCGATGATGTCCACGGTGTTTTTCTCGGCGCCGGTGGCTTTGTCCACGTAGGTGCCGTACTTCAGGCGGCCTTCCACGTAAAGGGGGCGGCCTTTTTTGACGTATTCACCGGCGATTTCGGCCAGGCGGTCGTAAAACGTCACGCGGTGCCACTGCGTGTCTTCCACGGTTTCGCCGGTGTTGCGGTCTTTGCGGCGGCTGCTGGTGGCGATGCTGACGTTGGCCACGGCCTGGCCCGAAGGCAGGTAGCGAATTTCAGGGTCGCGCCCGCAGTTGCCGATGAGGATGACTTTGTTGACGGATGCCATGGTGTCTGCCCGGAAAAAGTGTGCTGAAAAGGGGGATTGTGACGCAGTGGGCGGGTTCAATGCCCTGTTGGCTGGCCCTTGGGCGGCGGCACCTGCATGCCCCAGCCCAGCACCAGCCACACCGCCACGGCCACGCCGCACGCGGCAAACAGCACCTGTGTGCCGCCCCACTTCACCAGCGTGCCGCCCACGGCGCCCCCGGCAAACAGGCCCAGCGATTGCAGTGCGTTGTACACGCCCAGGGCGGCCCCGCGCGATTCGGGCGGGGCCAGGCGCGACACCAGGCTGGGCTGGCTGGCTTCCAGCATGTTGAACGCCACGAAGAACAAAAACAGCAGCGCGGCCAGCGGCCACAGCGCCGGGCCGCTGGACGCGGCCAGCAAAAAGCCGCCTTGCACCAGCAACAGCAGCAACACGGCGGCGCGCAGCACGGCGCGCAAATGGCCCCGGCGCTCCAGGGCAAACAGGCCGCCCATCAGCACAAACGAGCCCAGCACCGCGGGCAGGTACACCTGCCAGTGGCTGGCCGGGGCGAGGCCGGTTTGGGTCAGCAGCGCGGGCACGGCCATCCACATGCCCAGCTGGATGGCGTGCAGCACAAACACGCCCAGGTTCAGCCGCCACAGGGCGGGGTGAAGCAGCACGTCCATCAGCTTGCCGCGTGGGGCGTTGAGGGTTTTGGGGGGCTCGGGGGGGGTCCACCAGGTCACCACCGCCATGCCGGCCACCGCCAGCAGCAGTGTCAGGCCAAACACGCCGCCCAAGCCCGCCGTGGCCGTCAGCGGTGGCGCCAGCACCAGCGACAGGGCAAACACGAGGCCAATGCTGGCCCCGATCAGCGCCATGCCTTTGGTGCGCACGCTGTCGCGGGTCTGGTCGGCCAGCAGGGCCGTCACGGCGGCGGACACGGCCCCGGCGCCTTGCAGCGCACGGCCCACCAGCAGGCCTTCCACGCTGGACGCCAGCGCGGCCACGCCGCTGCCCAGCGCAAACACGCCCAGCCCCAGCACGATGATGCGTTTGCGTCCCCAGCGGTCGCTGGCCATGCCCAGCGGCACCTGCATCAGTGCTTGCGTCAGGCCGTACACGCCCATGGCCAGGCCCACCAGGGCCGTGTTGTCGCCGCCGGGGTATTGCCGGGCTTCCAGCACAAACACGGGCAACACCAGGAACAGGCCCAGCATGCGCAGGCCAAAAATGGCCGCCAGCGAGAAGCTGGCGCGCCTCTCCAGCGGGGTCATGGCAACAGACTCGGCGGTGGCTGGGGCGGTGGTGGACATGGGCGCGGGGGGCAGGCGGGCGGGCAAGGCCGAAGACAAAACGTTCAATTGTCCTTGATTGTTCCGGACCCGATAATGCCCGGTTGCCCCCTGAGACTCCCTTCCCTATGTCGCCAGCCCCCACCCCCGTTCTTCCCACGTCGCCCGACGACGGCCTGCCCTTGGCCGCTGCCTTGCGCCACCAGCGCATCAGCGTGCGGGGTGCGCGCACGCACAACCTGAAGAACATCGACCTCGACATCCCGCGCGACAAACTGGTGGTCATCACCGGGCTGTCGGGCTCTGGCAAAAGCAGTCTGGCGTTTGACACGCTGTACGCCGAAGGCCAGCGCCGCTACGTGGAGAGCCTGAGCGCCTACGCCCGCCAGTTCCTGCAGCTGATGGACAAGCCCGATGTGGACCTGATTGAGGGCCTGAGCCCCGCCATCAGCATCGAGCAAAAAGCCACCAGCCACAACCCGCGCTCTACCGTGGGCACGGTGACCGAAATCCACGACTACCTGCGCCTGCTGTTTGCCCGCGCCGGCACGCCGCACTGCCCCGAACACGGCCAACCCCTGGCGGCCCTGAGCGTGAGCCAGATGGTGGACGCCGTGCTGGCCTGGCCCGAGGGCACGCGCCTGATGGTGTTGGCACCCATTGCCCGGGGCCGCACCGGCGATTTTGGCGACGTGTTCGACGGTCTGGTGGCCCAGGGTTATGTGCGCTTTCGCGTGAACGGCCAAACCCTGGAAAGCCACGAACTGACCGAGCTGGACCCTGCCCAGCCGCACGACGTGGACGTGGTGGTGGACCGCCTGAAGGTGCGCGCCACGCCACCCACGGCCGCCTTGCCCGCCGATGCACCGCCCGCCGACCACGAAGACGCCCAGGCTTACCTGGCCCAGCGCCAGCGTCTGGCCGAAAGCTTCGAGGCCGCCCTGCGCCTGGCCGATGGCCGGGCCTTGGTGTTGAACATCGATGAAAAGATAGCGAACAATTCAATACCATCAAGCGCCGATAGGCTTTTTTCTTCAAAATTTGCCTGCCCGGTGTGCAGCTACTCGCTGGGCGAGCTGGAGCCGCGCCTGTTCTCGTTCAACTCGCCGCACGGCGCGTGCCCCAGTTGCAGCGGCCTGGGCCACACCGAGGTGTTTGACCCCGCCCGCATCGTCGCCTTCCCCACGCTCAGCCTGGCCAGCGGCGCCATCAAAGGCTGGGACCGGCGCAACGGCTACTACTTCGCCATGGTTGAAAGCCTGGCGGCGCACTATGGGTTCGACCCCGAGGCCGCCTGGGAAGACCTGCCCGAGCAAGCCCGCCAGGTGCTGTTGTTCGGCTCGGGCGAGCAAGACGTGCCCTTCCAGTACGTCATCGATTCGGGCAAAACCGCTGGGCGCAAGGTGACCAAAGAGCACCCGTTTGAAGGCATCTTGCGCAACTTCGAGCGCCGCTACCGCGAAACCGACAGCGCCACCGTGCGCGAAGAACTGGGCCGCTACCGCGCTGTGCAGTCTTGCCCCGACTGCCTTGGGTCACGCCTGCGCCGCGAAGCCCGCCACGTGTTTGTGGGCGAGGGCGCGCAGAAACGCGCCATCTACGACGTGAGCCACATCACCCTGGGCGAGTCGCTGGCGTACTTCGACGCTTTGCATTTGAGCGGTGCCAAGGGCGACATCGCGGCCAAGGTGGTGCACGAAATCCGCCAGCGCCTGAAGTTTTTGAACGACGTGGGGCTGAACTACCTGAGCCTGGAGCGCAGCGCCGAAACCCTCAGCGGCGGCGAGGCCCAGCGCATCCGCCTGGCCAGCCAGATTGGCAGCGGCCTGACCGGCGTGATGTACGTGCTGGACGAGCCCAGCATCGGCCTGCACCAGCGCGACAACGACCGCCTGATTGCCACCCTCATCCACCTGCGCGACCTGGGCAACACCGTGCTGGTGGTGGAGCACGACGAAGACATGATCCGCATGGCCGACCACGTCATCGACATGGGCCCCGGCGCGGGCGTGCACGGCGGGCGCATCATGGCGCAGGGCACAGCCGCGCAGGTCATTGCCAACCCCGACTCGCTCACCGGCCAATACCTCTGCGGCACGAAAAAAATCACCGTGCCCACCGAGCGCCACACCCCGTGGGACTGGGTGACCGTGGCGGGCGCCAGCGGCCACAACCTGAAGGGCGTGACCGCCGCCTTCCCCGTGGGCCTGCTCACTTGCGTGACGGGCGTGAGCGGCTCGGGCAAAAGCACGCTGGTCAACGACACGCTGTACACGGCTGTGGCCAAACACCTGTACCGCGCCCACGAAGAGCCCGCCGCCCACGAAGAAATTCAGGGGCTGGAGCACTTCGACAAGGTCATCAACGTCGATCAAAGCCCCATTGGCCGCACCCCGCGCAGCAACCCCGCCACCTACACGGGGCTGTTCACCGCCATCCGCGAGCTGATGGCCGAAACCAACACCGCCAAAGAACGCGGCTATGGCCCCGGGCGCTTCAGCTTCAACGTGGCCCAGGGCAGCGGCGGCGGGCGCTGCGAAGCCTGCCAGGGCGACGGCGTGGTGAAGGTGGAAATGCACTTTCTGCCCGACGTGTACGTGCCCTGCGACGTGTGCCACGGCAAACGCTACAACCGCGAAACGCTGGAGGTGCAGTACAAGGGCAAAAACATCGCCCAGGTGCTGGACATGACGGTGGGCGAGGCCGGGGCGTTTTTCAGCGCCGTGCCCACCATCCACCGCAAGCTGCAAACCCTGCTCGACGTGGGCCTGAGCTACGTGCGCTTAGGGCAAAGCGCCACCACGCTGAGCGGCGGCGAAGCCCAGCGCGTGAAGCTGGCGCTGGAACTGAGCAAACGCGACACGGGCCGCACCCTCTACATATTGGACGAACCCACCACCGGCCTGCACTTTGCCGACATCGAGCTGCTGCTGAAGGTGCTGCACCAGCTGCGCGACGCGGGCAACACGCTGGTCGTGATCGAGCACAACCTCGATGTCATCAAAACCGCCGACTGGCTGATTGACATGGGGCCCGAGGGCGGTGCGGGTGGCGGCACCGTGGTGGCCACCGGCACGCCCGAGACAATAGCGGCTTGCGAGGCCAGTTTCACCGGGCGGTATTTGAAGCGGTATTTGGGGTGAAACGGCCGATGCCACTCAAACCACGGAAGTGACCGTTTGCCTGGGCACCGTTCTGCGGTATGTTATTTCGTGTGTTGACCCTGAAGGAACACCTTTGATGAGTGCTTCAAGCCTTCGACCCGACAGCCCCAGCGACGCCGCCTTGCGCCGGGTGCTGGCGCGTTTTCCGCAGCTGACCCTGGCGCTGGTGTTCGGCTCCGTGGCACGTGGCACTCCTCGACCCGACAGCGATCTGGACATTGCCGTTGCCAGCGCGCGAGGGGCACTGACGGAGGATGAGCGGATGGGCATCATCGGTGCCCTGGCGCAAGAGACCGGTCGTCCGGTGGATTTGATTGATTTGCAGGCCGTGTCGCCCCCCTTGCTGAGCGAAATCTTGCGGCATGGACACCGGATAAGCGGTGACGACACCGCCTACGGCAAGTTGATCAGCCGCAACCTGTTCGATCAGGCCGACTTTGCCCCGTATCGCAACCGTTTACTGAAGGAAAGGCGGGCCGCATGGATGCCACCGTTGTAGAGCAAAAGCTGGAGTCGCTGCGCAGATGCCTGTCTCGCATAGAAACCAAGTGCCCGGCTGACCCGGCTCAGCTGGAGTCGGACTTTGACCTGCAAGACATCGTCTCGCTCAACCTCAGCCGGAACCTACCTTGACACCCCACCGGCCTTGAGCCGTGGGCGTACTCCGATTTTAGGATTTTTTGGCCTCTAGCGCTTGACTGTATTGGTTTGTTTGCTATGCCATTGAGGCGTTCAGCAGTTCGCGCGTGCGAATGGCTTCGGCGCGTGCCGCGTCGGCAAAGTCGGCACCGCTGCTGGCGTACAGGATGGCGCGCGACGAGTTGACTGAGATCAGTCCTTGCGCGGTGAGGCCTGCCTGCACCGTGGCTTTGGCGTCGCCCCCCTGCGCGCCCACGCCGGGAATCAGCAGGGGCAGGGTGGGTGCCAGAGCGCGCACACGGGCAATTTCAGCCGGGTAGGTGGCGCCCACCACCAGGCCCAGTTGGCCGTTCGCGTTCCACGGGCCTTGGGCCAGGCGGGCGATGTGTTCGTACAGCAGGGGTTGGCCGTCCACGCTGGCCAGGCGCTGGCTTTGCAGGTCGTCGCCGCCGGGGTTGGAGGTGCGGCACAGCAGGTAGGCGCCTTTGCCTTCGTGCTTCAAATAGGGCAGCACCGAGTCAAAACCCATGAAGGGCGACAGCGTGACGCAGTCGGCCTGGTAGCGCTCGAAGGCTTCTTTGGCGTATTGCTCGGCGGTGGAGCCGATGTCGCCGCGTTTGGCGTCCAGAATCACCGGCACCTGGGGGGCCACGCGGCGCATGTGGGCCATCAGCTTTTCCAGCTGGTCTTCGGCGCGGTGGGCGGCGAAGTAGGCAATTTGCGGTTTGAACGACTGCGCGATGTCGGCGGTGGCGTCCACGATGGCCGCGCAGAAATCAAAAATTTTGCTGGCGTCGCCCTGCCACGCACCGGGAAAGCGGGTGGGCTCGGGGTCCAGGCCCACGCAAAGCAGGCTGTTGTGTTGGGCGCTGGCGGCGCCGAGTTTTTCAATGAAGGTCATGGGGGCGAATTTTAGGTTTGGGGCTGTGCCGGGGGCGGTGCTGCCAGGGGGTTGTGCCCCAGGGCTTCCATGGCCAGGCACAGGTCGGCCCAGGTTTTGCCTTTTTCGGCGGGGCTGCGCAGCAGGTAGGCGGGGTGGT
This sequence comes from uncultured Hydrogenophaga sp., assembly GCA_964342395.1. GTDB lineage: Bacteria > Pseudomonadota > Gammaproteobacteria > Burkholderiales > Burkholderiaceae_C > UBA2334. The sequence goes on along the minus strand of CAYFFJ010000003.1, from coordinate 38,483 downwards.
AGCTGACGACCACGGGCCGCCCGTCCACCCGGTGAATAAGCCCGCGCAGTTTGCCCAGGGGCAGTTTGTCCACGTCGGGCACCACACCGGCCAGCAGGGTCTGGGCGGCAAAGCGGCCCAGGGCCAGGATGAGGTCGGGCTGCACCAGCTCAATTTGCCGTTGCAGGTAGGGGCGGCACTGCGCCACCTCGGCGGGTTCGGGGTTGCGGTTGTGGGGCGGTCGGCACTTGATGACGTTGGCGATGTACACGTCGGCCTCGCGCGTGAGGCCCATGGCCGCCAGCATGGCGTCCAGCAGTTGCCCGGCGGGGCCGACAAAGGGCAGGCCTTGTGTGTCTTCCTGCTCGCCGGGGGCTTCGCCCACGATCATCCAGCGGGCCTGGCGGTGCCCCGAGCCCGGCACGGCGCGTTGGCGGCCTTGGCACAGGCCGCAGGCCTGGCAGGACTGGATGGCGTGGGTCAGCGCGTCCCAGTCCAGCGAGGCAATGGCTGTGCCGTCGGTGTGGGGGGGGGCCGGGCTGGCCAGGGGCACCACCGGCTGGGCCGGCGTGTCGGCCCGGGGGGGATGGGCGGGTGGTGGTTCGGCCAAGGTGGCGGCCGTGCTGGTGATGGCCTCGGGCCACCACACGGGGGTGCCCATGGCGGCCAACATGGCACGCTGGCGTTCGTCCAGGTGCAGCGAGTGCAGGGCGGTCATGGGGTCAACGGTGGGCGGGTTCATGGCGTGGGCGGGTGGGCCCGCAGGTTCAGGCTCATCACCACCGCGTCTTCGCGCTGGCCGTTGCCAGCGGGGTAGTACTGCTTGCGCAGGCCCACGGGCAAAAAGCCCATGCGCCGGTACAGGCCCTGGGCGGGGGTGTTGCCGGTGCGCACTTCCAGCCACAGCCACGCGTGGCCCTGGGCCAGGGTGTGGGTGGCCAGGGCTTGCAGCAACACCAGGCCCCAGCCCTGGCGGCGGTGCTCGGGGGCGACGGCGATGTTGAGCAGGTGCATTTCGTCCACGCCCGCCATGGCCACCCAGTAGCCCAGCAGCATGTGGCCGCTGGTGGTGAGTTGCACCGGGTGGTCGCCGGGCAGCGGTGGCGTGACCAGCATTTGCGCGGGGTAGCCCGCACGCAGCGAATCGTCAAAGTTGCCGCGTGACCAGGGGTGGGCGTAGGCGCGTTTTTCGGTGTCCCACACCAGGTCGAGGTCGGCCTCGGTCAGGGGCAGCAGCTGCAGCTCGCGTTCGGCGGTGGGCGTCATGCGACCCCGCCTGTGGCTGCCGGGGTGTGGCGGGCCGATTCGCGCTCGGCGGTGGTTTGGGCCACCTTGTCGCGCACGTACAGGGGCTGGGCGTCGGCGGCGGGGCCTGCCAGGCCTTGCGCCAGCAGCGCGGGGGCCAGGCGCAGCAGGGCGGCGGCGGTGGGCGCGGCGGCCAGGCGGGGCAGGAGCGTGGGCAGCCGGGGGCTGTAAGCCTCGAAGGCATTGCCCGCCAGCAGGTGGGTGTGTGCGGTGGGGGCCAGCATGCCCGCCACTTGCTCGGGCTTGAGCAGCCAGGGGCCGCCGGCCAGGGTGGCCTGGGGCTGGGTGGCGTCGGCAAAGGTGTAGGTGGCGGCGTACACCTCGTCCATGCGGGCGTCGAGCAGGGCGGTCACGGTCAGCGGGGTGCCGGGTGCCGAGGCGTGGTCGGTGTGCCAGTGCTGGCGCGCGTCTTCGGCCACGGCCATGAGGCTGTCAATGCCCAGCACGGGCAGACCCAGCGGGTGCGTGTTTGACCGGGTGCCATACGCCAGCCCTTGCACCACCGCGCAGGCGGTGCGCAGCCCCGTGAACGAGCCGGGGCCCCGGCCAAACACCAGCGCGTCCAGCCCGGCCAGCGGGGTGTGGGCCTGGGCCAGCAAATCCAGCACGGTGGGGATGAGCGAGAGCGAGGCCTGTGCGCCACCGTCGCCGCTGTGCAGCCAAAACGCTGCCTTGCCGTCGCTGCTTGGCAGGTGGGCCACGCCCACGTGTTGTTCGGCGGTGCCGGTGTCCAGGGCCAGCAGGCGCAATGTTTTTGTCACGTTTTTGGCCTATTGCGCTTGTCTGTATTGAAAAGTTTGCTATTTTTTTGGTGCCGTTGAGGCGCGGCGGCGGGCGCGGCGGGCGGCCACGGATTATCGGCCAGCCCCCTGGATAATTTGCCCCTTTGTCTTTTTTGCCGTGGTCTGCCCCATGTCCCCTGTGTTTGCCCGTTGTGTGTGTGTGTTGGCCCTGTGTGGGATGGGGGGGTGGGGGGGCGTGGCCTGGGCGCAGCCCAGCGCCTGGCCGCCCAGCTTGCGCCAGGCCGTGAAAAAAGCCGGGCTGCCCGACGATGCTGTTGCCCTGCTGGTGGCCCCGGTGGACGGAGGGGCGCCGCTGCTGGCGCTGGGCGCGCAGCGGCCCATGAACCCGGCCTCGGTCATGAAGCTCGTCACCACCCATGCCGCGCTCGATTTGCTGGGCCCTGCCCACCTGTGGCGCACCGGTTTTTACGTGGACGGCACGGTGGCGCAAGGCCTGCTGCGCGGCAACCTGCACATCCGCGGCGGGGGTGACCCGAAGTTTGTGATGGAGCGCATTGCCGCTGCCCTGCAAGCCGTGCACGAGGCGGGCGTGACCGTGGTGCGCGGCGACATCGTGCTGGACCAAAGCGCGTTTGCCGTGCCTGCGGCCGACCCGGCCGCGTTCGACGGCGAGCGCCTGCGCCCCTACAACGCGGCGCCTGAGGCGTTGCTGGTGAATTTCAAAGCCGTGGTGATGGGCTTTGTGCCCGACCCCGCCGCAGGCATGGCCCGTGTGACCTATGAGCCCCCGCTGGCCGGGCTGGCGGTGGATGCCTCTGTGCCCCTGACCAACGCCGCTTGTGGCGACTGGCGCGGTGGCCTGCAAGCCCGGTTTGACGACCCCAATGCCATCCGTTTTGCGGGCCACTACCCCGCCCGCTGCGGTGAGCGCTCCTGGCCCGTGGCCTACGTGGAGCCCGGCCAATACGCGGCCCGTGCGCTGGAGGGCCTGTGGCGCGCCGGGGGCGGGCTGCTCACCGGCGTCACCCGCTTGGGGCCTGTGCCGCCGCAGGCCCGGTTGCTGCACGAAGCCCTTTCGTTGCCCCTGGCCGACATCGTGGCCGACATCAACAAGCACAGCAACAACGTGATGGCGCAGCAGGTGTTTCTGACCCTGGCGGCCTCGCCCGCCGCGCCTGCCACGTTCGAGCGTGCCCGCCAGCGGGTGGGCCGTTGGTGGCACACCCGCTTTGGCGCCAAGGCCCCGGCGCCGGTGATGGACAACGGCTCGGGCCTGTCGCGCGAAGAGCGCATCACCGCCGATGGCCTGCTGGCCTTGCTGCGTGACGCGGCCGCCCACCCCAGTGGCGAGGTGCTGCGCCAGTCGCTGCCCGTGGCGGGGGTGGACGGCACCGCGGCGCGCATGGGCGAGCGCGGGGTGATGAAGCTGGCGCTGGGCAACGCCCGCATCAAAACCGGCTCGCTGCGCGACGTGGTGGCCGTGGCCGGGTATGTGTGGGCCCGCAACGGGCGCCCCCTGGTGGTGGTGGGCATGGTCAACCACGCCAATGCCCCGCAGGCCCGCCCGGTGATGGACGCGCTGTTAGAGTGGGCCGCTTCCCAAGCGCCTTGATTGATCCATTCCCGCCATGACCGCGACCGACACCGTTGGCTTTTTCGCCGCCACCCTGACCACTGCCAGCTTCATTCCCCAGGTGTGGCTCACCTTCAAAACCAAAGACGTGAGCGGTATCTCGTTGGGCATGTACAGCGTGTTCACCACCGGCGTGGCGGGGTGGCTGGTGTATGGCGCGCTGCTGGGCGCCTGGCCCGTGGTGATTTCCAACACCGTGACGCTGGCGCTGGCCAGCGGCATCCTGTTCATGAAGCTGCGCTACCGCTGAGGCCGCGCAGGCCCACCGCTTACCAGCGGTTGGCCAGTTGCGTGTAGGCGTAATCGCCCAGTTGCTGGTTGCAGGTGGGGGTGAGGTGGATGCCGTCGGCAAACACATATTGCGCGGCCGTGGCACCCGAGAGCAGTGTGCTGCTGCTGCAGGTGGACGCGTCAGCCGTGGTGCAAATGGCGGTGTTGAAGTTGGTGAACCCGTAGACGCTGCCGGTCAGCACGTTGCGGTTGACCAGGAAGGCCGTGTCCACAAACAACAGGTTGGCACCCAAATTGACCGCGTCGGTTTTGAACGCGTCGTTCAGCTTCTGGGAAAGGCTGGTGGCCAGCGCCACCTGGCCCTGGGCGATGGCAAACGGCGATGTGCCCAGGTGGTACATGCCCAGCACCAGCACGTATTTGGCCCCGGCGGCCAGCAGCCGTTTGACTTGCACCACGTGGGCGCGGCCCACCGCGTCCACCTGGGCCAGTGCGGCGGTTTCAGTCAACGTGCTGGCTTTGACGGCGGCCAGGGCGCTGAGCACGTCGGCCATGGGCAGGTTGATCAGCACCACGTCGTTGGCTGTCAGGGTTTGGCTGGCCAGGAACACGTCGATTTGGGCGGCCAGGGTGCGGGGCAAGGCCCCTGTGGGGGCGTGGCCCTGCGCATAGCCCAGGCCCCCGGCGGCCTGGGCCGTGAGGGTCTTGCCATAGCGGCTGGCCAAACGGTCGGCCCAGGTGTTCACGGTGCTGTCGTTGATGGTGTAGCGGGTGCCGCCTTGGCCCAGGTCGCTCAGGCCATCGCCAAACGACACGAATCGGCTGGGGGCCAGGGCCGAGACGATTTCACCATCGCCACAACCGGTCAGCAACGTGGCACCGCCCAGCAGGGCCGCCAGGCCACCCGCGGCGCCTGCGCGCAGCACGCCTCGGCGTGACAGAGGGGTGGGTGCGGTTGGGGCGGTGGCGCGTGGGGTGCGAGCGGTCATGGCAAAAGGTTCCGGGGTTCGGGCGGGGGAAAAGACGCGTATCTTAGGCGGCGGCGCGTTGCAAGCGGTCACGCACGCCTTGCCACTCGGGCAGTTCGTCGGTGTGGGGCGGGGTTTGCACCCAAATCAGGGCCACGCCTTGGGCGTCGAGCGCCCGCAGCACGGCAAACAACTCGTGGGCGCAAGCGTTGGCTTGCAGGGGCATGGGATGCCACGCAATGCCCGTTTGGCGCGGGCGCTGCGGCGCGTACACCGCGATGCGGCCCGCAGGCACGTCAGGGCCCAGCACATCCAGCGCTTGTTGCAGCGCGGTGGCGTCCATCAGCCGCACCCGGGCGTTGGGGGCGTAGTGCGATGCCAGCGTGCCCGAGGCACGCGGCGCGGGCTGGCCGTCCACCGCCTCGTGGGGCAGGCGCACGGGCTGGCCGCAGGCGGCTTCCAGCTGGGCGGGTGTCAACATGCCGGGGCGCAGCAGCACAGGGTGGCCCCGGGTGGCGTCCACTATGGTGGACTCGATGCCCACCGCGCAGGCCCCCCCGTCCAGCACCAGCAGTTCGTCACTGTTCAGCGCATCAAACTCGTTCACCACGTGCTGTGCGGTGGTGGGGCTGACGCGGCCAAAGCGGTTGGCACTGGGCGCGGCCACGCCCCACACGCCTTGGGCCTGGGCGGCTTGCAGCACGGCCTGGGCCACCGGGTGGGCGGGGCAACGCAGCCCCACCGACGCCTGGCCGCCTGCGGCCGCAGCGGCCACACCGGGCTGGCGCGGCACGATGACGGTGAGCGGCCCGGGCCAGAACGCCTGCATCAACGCCCGGGCAAACGCGGGCACCTCGGCGGCGAAATGCGCCACCCCGGCTTCCCACTGCGGGGGCAGGTGAACGATCAACGGGTGGTCGGCCGGGCGGCCTTTGGCCGCAAAAATGCGCTGCACCGCGTCGGCCTGGGTGGCGTCTGCCGCCAGCCCGTACACCGTTTCGGTGGGCAGGCCCAGCAGCGCCCCACGCGCCAACTGCGCCGCCGCGGCTGACACGGCGGGGTCGTCGGTGCTGGGGTAGGCGCTGCGGGGGGCTAGCAGACGAGGCATGTTGGGCGGGGCAGGCAGCGGTGGCTCAGAACGCTGGCAGGCCCAGCAACTCGCAGGCCCGCAGCGCGGTGGCGCGGACCTCGGCTGCCGTGGCGGCGGTGATGTTCAGGTGGCCCATCTTGCGGCCTTGGCGGGCTTCCAGCTTGCCGTACAGGTGCAAGTGTGTGCCGGGCAGGGCCAGCACGGCGTCCCAGGCTGGGGTGCGCTCGCTGCCATCGGCGGCAAACCACAGGTCGCCCAGCAGGTTGAGCATGGCGGCAGGGCTGTGCTGGCGCGGCTGCACCAGAGGCATGCCGGCCATGGCGCGCACCTGCAAGTCGAACTGCGACAGGGTGCAGGCGTTTTGCGTGTAGTGCCCGCTGTTGTGGGGGCGGGGTGCCATTTCATTCACCACCAGCTCGCCGTCGGCGCTGCCGTCGTCCACCACGAAAAACTCCACGCACAACACGCCCACGTAGTGCAGATGGGCTGCAATGAATTTCGCAGCTGTCACTGCTTTATCAGCAAGCGCTTGAGGCATATTTTCTTCATAAACCTCGGTCACGGCCAGAATGCCGTCGAGGTGCAGGTTGCGCTGCACGGGGAAGTGCACACACGCGCCATCGGCCCCACGTGCCACGATGACCGAGCACTCGGACACCAGCGGCAGCATTTTTTCCAGCACGCAGGGCACGCGGCCCAGTTGGTCCCAGGCGGCGGCCAGCGCTTCGCGGGTGGTCACGCGCACCTGGCCTTTGCCGTCGTAGCCCAGGGTGCTGGTTTTCAGAATGCCGGGCAACAGGCTGGCGGGCACGGCGGCCAGCAGCTCGGGCGTGGTGATGGACGCATAGGGCGCGGGGTTCACCCCGCTGTCGGCGGCACAGGCCACAAACAGGGCTTTTTCTTTCACCCGGTCTTGCGCCACGGCCACGGCGTTGGCGCCGGGGGCCACGGGGCGGTGGGCGGCCAGTGTCATCAGCGCCGGGGCGGGCACGTTTTCAAACTCGGTGGTGATGGCGTCGCACCGCTGCATGAGTTGGGCCAGGCCCTGCTCGTCGCCGTAAGCGGTTTGGATGTGGAAGTGGCTCACCCGCCCGGCGGGGCTGGCCGGGTCCGGGTCGAGCACGGCGGGGAAGTAGCCCATGGCCTGCGCCGCGTGCACAAACATGCGGCCCAGCTGGCCGCCGCCCATCACGCCCAGCGTGAGTTGTTGGCCGCGGTCGGAGGTGCTGCCGGGCAGGAGTGTTTTGGAGGTCATGTCGGGGGCGCGGGCAAGGTCAAACGGATCAAGAGGCCACCGGTGGCACCACCATGGCGCGGGCGGCTTCGGTCTGGGCGGTGCGGAAGGCTTGCAAGCGGGCCTGCAGCGCGGGGTCTTGCCCTGCCAGCATGGCCACGGCAAACAGCGCGGCGTTGGCCGCCCCGGCGTTGCCAATGGCAAACGTGGCCACCGGAATGCCCTTGGGCATTTGCACGATGCTGTGCAGCGAATCCACGCCTTGCAGGTGGCGGCTGGCCACGGGCACACCCAGCACGGGCACGGTGGTTTTGGCGGCCAGCATGCCCGGCAGGTGGGCGGCACCGCCCGCCCCGGCAATGATGGCGGTCAGGCCGCGTGGCCCGGCGCTTTCGGCGTAGGCAAACAGGTCGTCGGGCATGCGGTGGGCCGAGACCACGCGGGCCTCGTGGGCAATGCCGAACTGCTGGAGGATGTCCACCGCGTGTTGCATGGTGTCCCAGTCGCTGCTGGAGCCCATGACCACCCCGATCTGGATGGCGGTGGCGGAGGTGGGGGTGGCGTGTTCGGTCATGGCAACGAAGGGGGCGGGTGGCCCGGCGGGGGGCGCGGGCCGGTGGCAAACGGGGGGCTGTGAGGCGCTTCCGGTAAAGTCGCCATTCTACTTTTTGCCCCGTTTTCTTCCGTTTTCCCCTTCAGCCAGGTGCCTTGCCATGATCGACGTGACCGTTGCCAATTTTGAAACCGAGGTGGTCGAAGCCTCCATGACCACCCCGGTGCTGGTGGACTTCTGGGCCCCCTGGTGCGGCCCCTGCAAATCGCTGGGGCCTGTGCTGGAGAAGCTTGAAGCCGCCTACAACGGCCGCTTCAAGCTGGTGAAAATCAATTCCGACGAAGAACAAGAGTTGGCGGGTGCCTTTGGCATCCGCAGCATTCCCACCTGTGTGCTGATGGTGGGCGGCAAGCCGGCGGACGGTTTCATGGGGGCGCAGTCCGAAGGCCAGGTGAAGGCGTTCCTGGACAAGCACGTGCCCGCCGAAAACGAGCTGGAAGCCCAGGCCGAGGAAGAAGAGGCCCTGCAAGCCCTGGACGACGGCGATGTGGAAGCCGCCCTGAACAAGCTGCAACAGGCCGTGGAAACCGACCCCAACAACGACGACGCCCGCTTCGACCTGGTCAAGCTGCTGCTGGAAATGGGCCTGGAAGACGAGGCCAAGGTGGCCTTTGCCCCGGTCATTGCCAAAGCCGCCGGTGTGCGCAAGCTCGATTCGCTGAACCACTGGATCAAAGCGCTTGATTCTGTAGCGCACTTCGCAGACCAGACAAGCGCTGAGGCCCAATTTCTTTCAAAAATTGCCGCCAACAAGCGCGACTTTGATGCCCGCTTCGGCATTGCCCAATTGCGCATGGCCGAGCAGCGCTGGACCGACGCCATGGACGAGCTGCTGGAAATTTTGATGCGCGACAAAACCTGGAACAGCGACCTGGCCCGCAAAACCTACGTGGCCGTGCTCGACATCATCGAGCCGCCCAAGCCCAAGGTCGCCGAGGGGCAGATTCCCCCCGAAGACCCCACGGTGGTCACCTACCGCCGCCGGTTGTCCAGCGTGGTGTTGAGCTGAGGAGCGATCCATGCTGAAGCCGCTTGCCCTGGCTGTGCTTGCTTGGGGGCTGGCCAGCCCCGTGGTGGCGCGGGCCGATGAAAAAGCCTGTGCGGTGGTGTTGATGCATGGCAAGTGGGGCAATCCACAGCATTTGATCCATTTGGGGCGACGGCTGGAACCTGTGTGTGCCTACAAATCCATTGAAATGCCCTGGGCCAGGCGGCGCGCCTATGACCAGCCCTACCCCGTGGCGCTTGACGACGTTGCCAAGGCGGTGCAGGCGTTTCGCACCGAGGGCTATCGCAGGGTGGTGCTGGCGGGGCACAGTTTTGGGGCCAACGCAGCCTTGGCCTACATGGCCACCAAGGGCGATGCCGATGGCGTGATTGCCCTGGCGGCGGGCCACTCGCCCCAATACAGCTACTCGCAAGGCATTGGCAAAGAGGCGGTGGACAAGGCCCGTGACCTGGTGGCGCTGGGCAAGGGCGACGAGTCAGTCACCATGGACGACCTGAACCAGGGGCGGCGCGAAAGCATTCGCATGCCCGCCGCATCGCTGTGGAGCTATTTCGACCCCAACGGCCTGGGCCACATGCCCAAAACCGCCAGCGAGTTCAAAAAGCCTGTGCCATTTTTGTGGGTCATTGGAACGGGGGACCCACTGTTCCGGGCGGGTGAGGCCTTCATTTATGCCAAGGCACCTCCCCACCCGCTGAGCCGCTACCTGGTGGTCGAGGCGGGCCATGCCAACACGCCCGATGTGGCCGTGGATCAGGTGGCGGATTGGCTCAAACAAGTGGTGGTGGCACCCACCCAGTGAAGGTTTTTGGTGGGTGAGGGCGCTCAGCCCACCGCCAGCCCCAACCCGTGCCGCCGGTTGTCCAGCGTGGTGTTGAGCTGAGTCCCTGCGTCATTTTGCCGTTGGCATGACGAACTCGGCCCCTTTGCCGATGCTTTCCGGCCAACGCTGCATGATGGATTTTTGCTTGGTGTAGAACCGCACGCCTTCTTCTCCGTAGGCGTGCATGTCACCGAACAAGCTCTTTTTCCAGCCACCAAAGCCGTGCCAGGCCATGGGCACCGGAATGGGGACGTTGATGCCGACCATGCCCACCTGAATGCAACGGGCAAATTCGCGTGCCACGTTGCCGTCGCGGGTGAAGCACGACGTGCCGTTGCCGAATTCGTGGTCGTTGATCAGCTGCACGGCTGCACCGAAATCGGCCACGCGCACACAGCTCAGCACCGGGCCGAAGATTTCTTCTTGGTAGATGCGCATGTCAGGGGTCACGTTGTCGAACAGCGTGCCGCCCATCCAGAACCCGCCCTCACAGCCTTCGCCGGCCTGCCTGGCATCGAACTGGCGCCCGTCCACCAGCATGTCAGCGCCTTGCTTCACACCCGCGTCGATGTAGCCGTTGATGCGCTCGTGTGCCGCCCGGGTCACGATGGGGCCCATTTCAGCGGCCAGGTTGTTGCCATTGAGCACTTTCAGCGTCTGGGTGCGCTCAACCAGCTTGGGCATGATTTTCTCGGCCACATCGCCCACCAGAACGGCCACGGAAATGGCCATGCAACGCTCACCGGCAGACCCGTAGGCCGCGCCAATCAGTGCGTCCACAGCCTGGTCCAGGTCGGCGTCGGGCATCACCACCATGTGGTTTTTGGCCCCGCCCAACGCCTGCACGCGTTTGCCGTGACGGGCACCGGTTTCGTAAATGTAGTTGGCGATCGGCGTGGAGCCCACAAAGCTGATGGCCTTCACATCGGGGTGAACCAGCAAGGCATCTACCGCTTCCTTGTCCCCTTGCACCACATTGAAAACGCCGTTGGGCAAGCCCGCCTGCCTGAGCAGGTCGGCCATGAACAAGCTGGGTGTCGGATCGGTTGGGCTGGGTTTGAGGATGAACGTGTTGCCCGCAGCAATGGCCACAGGAAACATCCACATGGGCACCATGACCGGGAAGTTGAAAGGCGTGATGCCCGCGACCACGCCCAGCGGCTGCCGAAGGGTCCAGTTGTCCATGCCGGTGGACACCTGGTCGGTGAAATCGCCTTTGAGCAGTTGTGGAATGCCGCAGGCAAATTCGACGATGTCGATGCCACGCGCCACCTCGCCTTGTGCGTCGGTGAACACTTTGCCGTGTTCGGCCGTGATCATGCGGGCGAGTTCGTCCTTGTTCTTGTTCAGCAGTTCGAGGAACTTGAACATCACGCGGGCGCGGCGAATCGGGGGCGTGTTGGACCAGGCCGCAAACGCCGCCTGGGCGGCGGCAACAGCGGTGTCCACGTCGGCGGCGTTGGCCAACGCCACTTGGCCGGTCACAGCGCCGGTGGCGGGGTTGAACACCTCTTGTGTGCGGCTGGAAGAACCGGCGCTGGTGGCGCCATTGATGTGGTGGGCAATGAAAGTGGTCATGGTTTTTTGAGGGGGTGTTGGAACGTGCCAGGGCAGTTTAAGCAGGGCATTCACCCGGTACAAGTGCGAAAATTTGAATTGATTGTTTGGTTTGGTGAACAATCAACCCATGGTCGAACCACAAATTCAAGAGAAACGCCAGGAACTCTGGGGGCACTTCCATTGGCTTGGCGTGTTGGCCCAGCAGGGCAGCTACACCGCAGCAGCGGCACGGCTTGGGGTGAGCAAGGCTGCGGTGAGCCAACGCGTGGCCGAACTGGAGCGGCTGGCGGGTGTGGCGTTGGTTCAGCGCACCACGCGCAGTGTGCGGTTGACGGAAGCGGGCCAGCGCCTGGTGGACGACACCCGCACGTCGTTCGAACACATTGCCCAGTGTTTTGCACAGGTGCGTGACGCGGCAGGGGCCCCACGCGGGCTGCTTCGGGTCACGGCCCCGGTGGCGTTTGCACGCCAGCAGCTGGTGCCGCGCTTGCCAGAGTTTTTGCGCCAGTACCCGGAGGTGCGGCTGGAGTTGGACATGGCAGACCGGCTCTCGTCGTTGGCCACGGAGGGCTTCGACCTGGCCATCCGCCACACCGCCCACCCGCCCGATACCCATGTGGCCTGGACGCTGTGCGCCACCCGTTCCGTGCTGGTGGCCAGCCGTGCCTATTTGCGCAAACTCGGCACACCTGCGCTGCCCGGCGATCTGGTGAACCACAACTGCCTGCACTACCCGCGCTCGCAAGACACCCCGGCCTGGACGCTGGAGCCGCAGCACCCCAGCCTGGGCATTGAACGGGTGACGGTGCCGGTCTCTGGATCGCTGGCGGCCAACAACAGCGAGGCGTTGCGCGACGCAGCGCTCAGCGGACTGGGCATTGCGCTGCTGCCCGACTTCACGGCTCAGTCCTGCCTGCTGGCGGGCAAGCTGGTGCAGGTGCTGCCCGCATGGAAACCGGTGGGCGCGTTCGCCGAACAGCTCTACGCGATCCGCCCGTATTCGGCCCACGTGCCACGAGCCGTCACCGCCTTTGTGGCCCACCTGCGGGAGACGCTGGCGCCGGGGTTTGCCGAGGGGCTGTGAACACCGCCCGATCCGAACAGCCCGTCAACGCGACAGGTTGACTGGCAGGTTGAAGGGCGTGATCACCTCTACGTTCGAGCGCGTCGGTGTCGCCGCACTGGGCGCCGCGCCGTGGTGCTGCATCAGCAGATGGCAGGCCAGATACAGGTCGTGGTGCAGATCGTGGTGGAGCACCGCCGACAGCTGCCGTTTCCCCAGCAGGGCGAGGTTGTCGTCGTCCAGGTCGTGCCCGATGAACACGCGGCAGGCCCGCCCCGCCCGCTCGAACGCCGCGCGAATCGCCGCGTTGGCGCCGCCCACCGAGTACACCGCCGCGATTTCCGGCTGATGCGTCAGCAGGCGCTCCACCGCCGCCACCGTGGGCGCGTGCAGGCCCTGCCCCGCGTCCAGCACCTGCACGCCACAGTCGGGGCGCGTGGCGGCCAGCGCTTCACGAAACGCCACGATACGTTCGCCTTCGCCCTGAAAGCGCTGCCCGCTGCTGGACACCAGCACATCGCAGCCCCGCGCGCCCAACCACTGGCCTGTCAGGTAGGCCGCCGTCTGGCCGGCGCAGCGGTTGTCCAACCCCACGTATGACAGCCGGGGCGCCGACGGCACATCGGTGACCAGGGTGATGACGGGAATGCGGCGCTCCCGCAGCCGCGCCACGGCATCGGCCACCGCCGGCAGGTCCGGCGCCTTGAGCAGCACGCCGTGGCTGCCCCGGCGGGCAATCCCGTCGAGCACCGCCACCCATTGTTCGGCACTCAGGGTTTCGGCCAGGTGATCGCGGGCGCGGAACACCGCCGGCTGCGTGCGCCGCATGGCCTCGTCCAGCGCGCCGCGCACCATGCGGGAAAAACGGGTCGGCGTTTCCATCACCAGATCGATCAGCAAGCGCTGCCCCCGCAAGCCCACCTGTTGCTGCTGTCGCTCCAGCTCGGCCCAGGCCTGCTGCACCCGCCGCTGCGTGGCCGCGCGCACGCCGGGCCGCTGGTGCAGCACGCGGTCTACCGTGGCCAGGCTCACGCCAGCCTGCAGGGCCAGCTCTTTCATCGCGAAGTCATGGGCCACGGTGTCGCTCTTTGTGGGTGCGCCATTGCGCATGGGAATGTTGGTAAATTCAGTGATGGATTCTGAGGTGTTTTTGAGGTGTTTGTCGGCCCTTGGAAGGCACCCGGTTCCCTAGACTGGGCCCACAGCCACTAGGAGACAACATGACCCAGCCCCTTCACCGGCACGGCCTGCGCGCCAGCGACGCACGCCTCGACGATCTGCAAGCCGTTCTCGCCCAGAAGACCGATCCGCGGGACTGCCCGAACGCCGCGCACACCACCCACGACGTGCCGGTCTATGACTGCGCTGCCGTGCGCACGCAATTGCTCGGCAATGACGGCTTCCGTTCGGCCCTGATGGCCGAATGGGCCTGGGTCTGGGAACACGGCCCCGGCATCCTGGTGCTGCAGGGCGCCCTGCCCGACTGCGCGCTGGTGGATGCTGTCTCCCAGCGCTTCCAGGCCATCATCGAATCCGAGCGCCACGGCCAAACCGGCGGCGACCACTTCGCTAAGGCCGGGGCCAACGACCGGGTGTGGAACGCGCTGGAAAAACTCTGCCTGCTCGACCCGGCCCTGTTTGCCCGCTATTACGCTAACGACATGATCGCGCTCGCCAGCCACGCCTGGCTGGGCCCGGGCTACCAGGTGACTTCGCAGGTCAACAACGTGCGGCCCGGCGGCGCGGCGCAGATGCCCCACCGCGACTACCACCTGGGCTTTTGCACCGCCGCGCAAGCCGAGGCCTACCCGGCCCATGCCCACCGCCTCTCGCCCATGCTGACGCTGCAGGGTGCGGTGGCGCACGTGAACATGCCGCTGGAGAGCGGGCCCACGCTCTACCTGCCCCACTCACATAAGTTCAGTCACGGCTACCTGGTGGCCGAGCGCGCCGACTTCCGGGCGCACTTTGAACAGCACCGTGTGCAGCTGCCACTGGCCAAGGGCGACGCGGTGTTTTTCAACCCGGCCCTGCTGCACGCGGCGGGCGAGAACCGCTCGGCGGGCATCCAGCGCATGGCCAACCTGCTGCAGGTGTCGTCCGCCTTCGGCCGTGCAATGGAAACCGTGGACAGGCACCGCATGGCGCTGGCCCTGTACCCGCAGCTGCTGGCCCTGCTGCAAGACGGCCAGCTCGACTGGCCTGCCGCCGCGCGCGCCGTGGCCGCCAGTGCCGAGGGCTACGCCTTCCCGACCAACCTGGACCGCGACCCGCCGCTCGGCGGCCTGGCCCCCGAGAGCCCGCAGGCGGTGATGCAGCGCGCGCTGCAAGCAGCCTGGCCACCCGAACAGTTCCAGCGCCACATGGACACGCTGGCCGAACGCCGCCTCAACTGAACAAAGGACCTCCCGATGACATCCGCCAATCCCTTGAACATCGGCATCGTCGGCCTCGGCCGTCTCGGACGCCGCCATGCTGAATGCCTGGCCCACCACGTGCCCGGTGCCCGCCTTGCCGCCGCCTGCAACCCCAGCCCCGGCGCCCTCGACTGGGCCAGCGACCAGCTGGGCGTGACGCAGCTCCACCAGGATTTCAGCCACTTCATCACCACCGCCGATATCGACGCCGTGGTGCTGGCCAGCCCCACCACCGAACACGCCTGCCAGTTCGAGGCCGCCTTGCGCGCCGGCAAACATGTGTTCGTGGAAAAGCCGCTGTCGCTCGATGTCGCCACCTGCGAAACCCTGGCCGGGCTCGCGGCCGCGCACCCGGCGCAGGTGGTGATGGTCGGTTTCGAGCGGCGCTTCGACCCCGATCTGGTGCGCGCCCGCGCGGCCATCGAACGCGGCGAGCTGGGTCGGCCCTTCCTGGTGCGCTCGCAGACCTGCGATCGGCTCGACCCCAGCGGCACCTTCGTGCGCTATTCCCCGAACTCGGGCGGCATCTTCAACGACTGCAGCGTGCACGACATCGATCTGGCCCGCTGGATGCTGGGCAACCCCAAGGCCACCAAAGTGTTCGCCAGCGGCACCAACGCGGTCCACCCGGAACTCGCGCAGCACGACGACGTGGACAACGGCCTGGCCATCATCGAGTTCGAGGGCGGCGCCCGCGCCGTGCTGTACGCCAGCCGCACCATGCCCCACGGCCACGAGACCACGCTGGAAGTGATCGGCACCGAAGGCACGGTGCAGGTGGGATTCGGCGCCCAGCTGGGTGCCACCACCTTCCGCTCGGCGCAGGGCGTGCACCACCCGGCATTGCCCGACTTCTATGCGCGTTTTGAACAGGCGTTTCAACAGGAGATGCGGGCGTTTGTGGCCGCCTGTCGAGGCACCGGCACCCTGCCGGGCGATCTCACAGACGCCATCGAGGCCACCCGCATCGCTCACGCACTCAAGCGGTCGTTCCTGAGTGGGCAACCCGTGGTGCTGTGAACAGGCCCAAATCGACACGCGGCCGAGGGATCTGGACGAACGGATGCACATAAAACTAGGGTTTACCCTATACTTTGTGCACCGCAACAAATTCTCCTCGGAGCGCACGATGTCCAGCGTCACCCTCTCAAATTCCGGCCACGCCCCCGTTTTCACCCCCGCTCGCCCGGGCGCAGCTTCGCTGGTGGCGCGCGTGCTGGGCTGGCTGGGTGCGCAGTGGGCTTCTGCAACGGCGCCCAAGCCCAGCCGAACGCTGACGCCCCACGAAGAGGCCGAACAGATCCGCGCGATGGCACTCGATTGGCAAGACCGCGATCCTGGCTTTGCACAAGACCTGTACGCCGCCGCCGACCGTCACGAAGGCCAGTGAGCTGTCCGCGCTGCGGCGCAGCGCAGACAGCTCACTTCAACATCCATTCATGTTGGGGGTCGTTCTTGAAGACCCAGAAGCGGTTGGGCCCCGCCATCACGTTCAAGTAATACAGGTCGTAGCCGTGCGGCGCCACCACCGGGTGGTAGCCGCGCGGCACCATCACCACGTCGTGGTCCTCCACCGCGCAGGCCTCGTCCAGGCTGCGGTCGTCGGTGTAGACGCGCTGGAAGGCAAAACCCTGCGGCGGGTTGAGGCGGTGGTAATACGTCTCTTCCAGCAGGGTTTCCGTGGGCGGCGTTTCCTGGTCGTGCTTGTGCGGCGGGTAGCTGCTCGAATGGCTGGCCGGCGTCATCACCTCCACCACCAGCAAATGCGCCGCTGTCGGGTCGTCGTGCGGCAGGATGTCGCAGACATAGCGCGTGTTCGTGCCTTTGCCACGCACACTGCGCTTCATTTTGGCCGGATCGATCACACAGACCTTGCCGTTGTGTGCACCGGCCGGTGCGCTGCACAGCGCCACCTCGGCCGCCCGCACCGCGCGGATGTGCACCCCTTTGCCCGGCGGCACGTACACCGCCGCAGGCGACACGTCCTCGAACACGCTGTTGCGCGTGCCCAGGCTGGCGTGCGTCTCGCCGTCTATGGTGACGTCGACCGTGCCGGTGAGCACCACCAGGCACAGCTCGCGCTCACCCGTTTGCACTGCATCCGACTCGCCGGCCGCCAGGCGCAGGGCGCGAAAGCCCACGTGCGTCCAACCGGCCCGCTCGGGCGTGACGTTGACGATTTCGCGCCCGGTGGGCGCTGCCTTGGCGAGCAATGGGCTGACCATGTCGCGGCTCCTCAGTTCAGGGCTTCGACCAGGCCGCGCAGGGTCTGGTAGCCCTTCTGGGCGTACGGGTAGCTTGGCGCCACGGCAGGGTCTTGCTCGGCCTCGACCACCAGCCAGCCTTCGTAGCCGTTGTCCTTCAACGTCTTGAGCGTGGCGGCGTAGTCAATGCTGCCGTCGCCGGGCACGGTGAAAGTGCCGTTGATCACGCCGTTGAGGAAGCTCCAACCGTCGTTGCGGGCCTGGGCAATCACCGGGGTGCGCACGTCTTTGCAGTGCACGTGCACCACCCGCTTCACATGTTTGCTCAGCAGGTCTACCGGGTTGGCCGCCCCCCCGAAATAGGCGTGGCCCGTGTCGAACAGCAGGAAGACCTTGGCCGGGTCGGTCAGAGCCATCAACTTGTCCACGTCGGCTGGTGATTCGACATAGGCGCCCATGTGGTGGTGGTACGCCAGCTTGATACCGTAGGTTTTGAGCAGGTGCTCGCCAAAGGCGTTCAGGCGCTCGGCGTAGGCCTGCCACAGGGTTTCGCTGGCGAACTGCGGGCGCTTGGACACGGGCGTGTCGATCTGGCCCTGCACCGTGCCCGCGCACTCGCCATAAACCACGACTTTGACACCGTTGTATTGCAGCTTGGCCATGTGCGTTTTGCAGCGGTCGATTTCAGCCGCCACAGCCTGCGCGTTGTCCTGGCCTGGCGCCAGTTCGGCCAGGAACCCCGAGTACCAGCCCGACACGCAGGCCAGGCCGAACTCGTCAAGTTTGGCCTTCAGGCCCGGGCCGTCCTTGGGGAACTTGTTGCCCAGCTCGAAGCCTTCGTAGCCGATTTCCTTGCCTTCCTTCAGCGCGGTTTCCAGTGGTGTTTCGCCGCCCAGGGACGGCAGGTCGTCGTTCATCCAAGACAGGGGGTTGATGCCAATGCGGACATTCCAGCTCATATCGGTTCCTTCATTTGTTCACGGAAATGGGGAGGCTCAGATGCGTTGCTGCGTCTGGGCCCGTGCACAGTCAGCGTAGGCCGCGCGCACTTCGCTGCGCGTGGACACCTCGGGGATGGCCACCTCCCACCAGCAGCCACCGTCGGTGGTGCGGTGGTGGGTGGTGTCGATGACGATGACCTGGGTGCGCTGGGCCTGGCGGGCCTTGACCATGGCGGCCTTGAGTTCGGCCACGTCTTTCACGTGCACCGCGTCGGCGCCCATGGCGCGGGCGTGCAGGGCGAAGTCGATGGTGCTGCGCTCGCCGCCCTCGGGCACGCAGTCATCCAGCATGTTGTTGAAACTGGGGCTGCCGGTTTTCAGCTGCAGGCGCTCGATGCAGCCGTAACCCCGGTTGTCCAGCACCACCACAATCATCTTCTGGCCCAGCAGCACGGAGGTGGCCAGCTCGGAGTTGGCCATCATGTAGGAGCCGTCGCCCACAAAGACGATGCTTTCCTGGTCCGGGCGGGCCATCTTGACGCCCAGGCCGCCGGCCACTTCGTAGCCCATGCAGGAGTAGCCGTACTCCATGTGGTAGTTGCCCGCCAGGCTGGCGCGCCAGAGCTTGTGCAGCTCGGCCGGCAGGGTGCCCGCAGCGCAGAGGGCCACGTCGCGGGTGCCGCTGTCCAGGCCCAGCTCGGTGGCCGAGTCGCGCACGGCGCCAATCACTTCTGCGTCGTAAGGCAGCACGTCCTTGGGCACGTTGCGGGTCAACGCCGTGATGCGTTCGTTGCTGGCCCGGGCCAGTTGCTTGGCGCGCAGCGTCCAGGCGGCTTCGGCCGCCCAGCCAGCCAGGCCGGTTTTCAACTGGCCCAGCCCCACGCGGGCATCGGCCACCAGCGCCATGCCGCTCCACTTGCCTGCGTCGTAGGGCTGCACGTTCAGGCTCAGCAGCTTGGCCTGCGGGAACAGCGCGTGCGAGCCGGTGGTGAAGTCCTGCAGGCGGGTACCCACGGCAAACACCACGTCGGCCTCGCGCGCCAGTTCATTGGCGGCGGACACGCCGTCCACCCCGATGGCACCCAGGTTCAGCGGGTGGTCCCAGGGCAGGCTGCTCTTGCCGCCGTGCGACTCGACCACGGGCACGCCGTGGGCCTCGACGAAGGCACGCAGCGGGCCCCAAGCCTGGCTGTAGAGCACGCCACCACCGGCCACGATGAGCGGGCGCTTGGCACTGCGCAACAGCGCCACAGCGTCGGCCAGCTCGCGCTCGTCTGCCGGCGGACGGCGAAAGCGCAGCACGCCGGGGTTGAGGAAGTCCTCGGGGCAATCGAAGGCCATGGCCTGCACGTCCTGTGGCAGCGACAGGCAGGCGGGGCCGCAGTTGGCCGGGTCGGTCATCGTCTGGATCGCGCGTGGCAGCGCGGTCAGGATGTGCTCGGGGCGGGTGAGGCGGTCGAAGTAGCGCGTGACCGGGCGCAAGCAGTCGCTGGCGCTGACGTCGCCCTGGGAAAAACTTTCCACCTGCTGCAGCACCGGGTCGGGTCGGCGGGTGGCAAACACGTCGCCGGGCAGCAGCAGCACCGGCAGTCGGTTCACATGGGCCACGGCTGCGGCCGTCACCAGGTTGGTCGCGCCCGGACCGATGCTGGTGGACACGGCCATGATGCGCTGGCGGAACTGGGCCTTGGCGAACGCGATGGCGGCGTGCGCCATGGTCTGTTCGTTGTGGGCGCGGTAGGTGGTGAGCCGCTCGCGCTCGGCCACCAGGGCCTCGCCCATGCCGGCCACGTTGCCGTGGCCGAAGATGGTGAACACGCCGCCGCAATAGGGTTCGATGGCGGTGTGGCCGTCGAGGTGTTCCACCTCTGCGCGCAGGGCGGCCAAGTGTTTGACCAGCGCCTGCGCCATTGTGAGTCGTTGGGTTTTCATGTTGTCAATCAGCGTGTTCAGGCTGCGCGTTGGGCGGCGTGGCGCTTGCGCCATGCGTCCACCAGCACCGCGAAATTGCGGGCGACTTCGTCCACAAAGGCCGCGTCGTCCATCTCGCCCTTGAACCATTTCAGGGACGCGTCGGCCCACAGGGTACGTCCGACCATGAAACCCTTGACGATGGGGTTGGTGGCGTTGGCGAAGCTGCTCGCCAAGAAGTCCAGCGGCTGGTTCAGCCCCAGGATCACGGCGCCGCGGCAGTGGCGGTCGCGCTCGGCAATCAGCGCCTCCAGGTCGCGCCAGCCCTGCGCCTGCATGGGCGCCAGCTTCCACCACTCGGGCTTGACGCCCAGGTTGTAGAAACGTTTGACCGCACGCAGCACGGTGGCGTCGGCCGTGCCCTCGGGTGTCAGAGCTTTCGGGGCAATGATCTCCAGCAGCAGTTCGTTGCCGCTTTCGCGTGTGGCTTCCCACAGCTCCAGTACGGTCTGCTCCTGCTGCAGGCGCAACTCGAAGTGATCGTCCGGGTGGTAGTGCACCAGGCACTTGACCACCTGCTCGGTTGGCCAGTGGATCAGCGAGCTGCCCACGGAGCGGGTGCCGTCAAAACGCAAGGGGCGCGAGCCCGGCAGCTCCACCGGACGGCCCACCCACCAGCCACGGCCTGTGGCACTGGCCAGGGCGTCGCGGCCGTAGTCGCCGCCGTCGATCAACACGCCGGTGTGGCCCTGCAGCTGGTGGCTGCGCTCGACCTGTTCGGCCGCCTGCACCAGCAGCTTTTTGAGCGCAGGCACCTTGCTGTCGCTGGCGCCCGCAGCGCGGGCGATGTCGTAGAACTGGCTGCGGTGGTCGAAGGCCATCACGCACAAGTCGTTCCAACTGGGGCGTGCGGCCGTGACCCGGTGCAGGTGGGCCAGTTGCTCGTCGGCGTCGACCTTGGGGTTGCGGCTGCCGCTGAACCAGTGCGCCAGTTCGGCCGGTGTGGGCATGGCCGCCGAGCAGGCGTGGCGCGAGACCACGATGGCGCCGCAGGCGTTGGCCACCTGGGTGGCCTCGGCCCAATCCTTGCCCTGCAACAGGCTGGCCATCAGGCCCGAGAGGAAGGCGTCACCCGCGCCCAGCACATTGAGCACCTCCACGCGCTCGCCCCGGTAGGTGGGCGCAGCGTCGATGTCGTCCGGGATCTCGCCTTCGATCACGCAGCAGCCCAAAGCACCGCGCTTGACCACCAGGGTGGCCGTGGGGCACAAGGTGCGCACCGCGCGCAGGCTGGCGATGAGGTCGTCGGCCACGCCGCCGGCGATGAAGAACTCTTCCTCGGTGCCGACCAGCAAATCGAACAGCGGCAGCGAAGCCTGCAGCTGGCGCGTCACACCCGCGTCGTCGACGAAGCGGTTTTCACCCGCACCCCGGCCGGTCAGGCCCCAAAGCACGGGGCGGTAGTCGATGTCGAGCACGGTCACGGTGCCGCTGCGGCGCGCGGCCTGCAGCGCCTTGTGCGCGGCGGCGCGGGTGCCGTCGGTGGAGAGGTGGGTCCCGGTGATGGCCAGCGCTCGGCATTGGGCGATGAAGCCCTCGTCAATGGCGGCGGCGTCCAGCGCCATGTCGGCGCAGTTTTCGCGCACGAAGAGCAGCGGGAAGGTGTCGCGGTCTTTCAGTCCCAGCAGCACCAGGGCGGTCAGGCGTTCCGGGTCTACCTGCACCTGGCTGGTGTCGCAGCCCTCGGCGCGCAGGGCCTCGGTGAGAAAACGGCCCATCTGCTCGTCACCGACGCGCGAGATCATGGCGCTTTTGCCACCCAGGCGGGCCACGCCGAACGCCAGGTTGGCCGAACTGCCACCCAGGTACTTGGCCACGCTGCGCGCGTCTTCCAGGCGGGCGCCGAACTGTTGGGCGTACAGGTCCACGGCCAGACGGCCCAGGCAGGCCAGGTCGTGGCGGCGGCCAGGGGCCGCTGCAAGCAACTCAAGAACACTCATACCGTCCCTCCAAGGGAGCCTTCCAGGCTGGCGAGCTCCTGCCCGCCGGCCATCAGGTCTTGCAACTGTTCGGCGGTGATGTCGCCACGGGCGGCGGTGCCCAGCGTCTTGCCTCGGTTGAGCACGGTGAATCGGTCGCCCACGGCCATGGCATGGCGCACGTTGTGGGTGATGAACACCACGCCGATGCCTTGCTGGCGCACGCGGGCAATGGTGGCCAGCACGTTGGCGGTCTGGCGCACGCCCAGCGCCGAAGTGGGCTCGTCGAGGATCAGCACTTTGGCACCGAAGTAGACCGCGCGCGCAATCGCCACCGTCTGGCGCTCACCACCGGAGAGCGTGCCCACCGCCTGATCGGGTTCGCGCAGTTGGATGCCCATCTGGGTCATTTGCTCCATGGTCACATCGTTGGCGCGCTTCACGTCGAAGCGCTTGAGCGGTCCCCAGCCCAGCGTGGGCTCTCGCCCCATCCAGAAATTGCGAGTGACCGACATCAGCGGGATCATGGCCAGGTCTTGGAACACGGTGGCAATGCCGACGCCCATGGCCTCGCGCGGACTGGCAAAGCGCACGGCCTTGCCGTTGACGCGCATCTCGCCAGCGCTGGGTGGGTGCACACCCGACATGGTCTTGATGAAGGTGGACTTGCCGGCGCCGTTGTCGCCCAACAGGCAGTGGCATTCGCCGACCCGTACATCAAACGAGACGCCCGACAACGCAATGACGTTGCCGAAGTGCTTCTGAATGTCCTGCATCTCCAGCAGGGGTTTTTGGTTTTTTGTCATCTCAACGTTCCCCTGTCACGCGCTTGCGAATGATGTTGTTGAACAGCACCGCCACCAGCAACATGCCACCCAGGAAGACCAGGTACCAGTCCTGGTCGATGTTCGTGTAGGTCAGGCCGATCATCACGATGCCGAAGATGATGGAACCCAGGAAGGCGCCAATCGCGGTGCCGTAGCCACCGGTCAGCAGGCAGCCACCGATCACAGCTGCGATGATGGCTTCGAACTCTTTCTGGAAGCCCCGGCGCGCATCGGTGGAGCCACTGCTGAGCACGGTGATGATGGCCACCAACGCAGCACAGGCGGCGGCCAGCATGAAGAGGCTGATCTTGACGCGGCGCACCGGCACACCCGAGTTCATGGCGGCTTTGGGGTCGCCACCGGCGGCAAAGATCCAGTTGCCTGCGGGCGTGCGCAGCAGTATCCAGGTGGCCACCAGCGTCAGCGCGATGAACCAGAGAATTTCTACCGGCAGACCGGTGACGGTGGGCTGACCGTTCTCGAACGAAGCGATCCAGCCCTCGCGTGCCATCCAGGCGAACGCGTTTTCAAAGGCATTGCCACTGAACAGGCTGACAAACAGGTGGCCAGCGACGGCCTCGTCGATGCCACGCATCTGCGTGGAACCACCGGTGGCCCATTTCAGACCCACCAGGCTCAGACCCCGCAGGATGAACAGGAAGGCTAGCGTCACGATAAAGCTGGGCAAACCGGTGCGCAGCACAATTTGCGCATTCACCCAGCCCAGTGCGAGGCCCACCGCGATGGTCAACAGCACTGCCACACCCAGGGGCAGTTGCATCACGGTCAGCGCTGTTCCAAAAATCAGCCCTGCAAAGGCCACCATTGAGCCCACCGACAGATCGAACTCACCGCCAATCATCAGCAAAGCGGCCCCCAGGGCCAGGATGCCCAGTTGTGCGGCAGGGGTCATGAAGTTAATGAAGCCGGCCATTGTGAACATCACCGGATCTGCGGTGAGCACAAAGAACAGCACGACCACGGCCAGTCCGGCGATGGCGCCCAGTTCGGGACGACGCAACAGGCTGGCCAGCGCAGAAACGGGTTTGAGGCGCTCATCGGCGAGCGCGGGGGTGTCTGGTTTCATCGACGATCCATTGCAAAGAGAGAAAACAGGTCACCCGAAGAAGCAAAGGCGGGCCGCCTACCGACGAACCCGCCCTCTTCAGCGGGGCTGATTACCGAATGCCCTTGGCGGACAAATCGATCACCTGAGCGGCCTTGTCGGACGTGATCAGGTTGGGGCCAGAGGGCACGTTGCCGCCGGGCATCAGACCGAACTTGGCGTGCAGCGCCAGGAAGTTCACCGACAGGTAGCCTTGCAGGAACTGCTGCTGGTCGATGGCGAAAGCAGCTTCCTTGGCCACCAGGGCTTTCAGGAAACCGGGTGACATGTCGAACGTGGCCACACGGATGCTGGCCAGGCGGCCAGTTGCCTTGGCGGCCGCCAGTGAGGGCTCACCGGCGGTGGCGGCACCCAACGCCATGATGGTGTCCACCGAGGTGTCGGAGTCCAGCGCAGCCTTGACCTTGGCGCGCACTTCCGACGGCTCGTTGCCGGTAGGCACTACCTTGGATTTGCCGCCGAAGCCGTCGGCAAAGCCCTTGCAGCGCAGGTCCAGCGACACATTGCCCACTTCCTGGTTCACGCAGATGCCGTTCTTGCCGCCCATGCCTTTGAGCTTTTCGCCAGCGGCTTTGCCCGCGTCGTATTCGGACTGCCCTACGTGCAGCAGTGCGCCCAGTTTCTTGGAAGCCTCCTGGCCCGAGTTGATGGTGATGACCGGCACACCGGCCTTGACGGCGCGCTCGATCGCGGCACCCAGGGCCGTGGCATCGGGCACGGACACCACCAGGCCGGCGGGCTTTTGGTTCACGGCAGCGTCGATCAGGCGGCTCATGGCCACCATGTCAAAGGTTTCCGGGGCGCGGTAGTTGACCTTGACGCCGGTGTCCTTGGCGGCGGCTTCCACGCCGTTCTTGACCACTGACCAGAACGCGTCGTTGGCCTGGCCGTGGGTCACCACCGCAATGGTTTGGGCCTGCGCAGCCACAGCGCCCACCAGTGCAACGGTCGCCACAACGGCCTTCAGGGGGGTGTTGAAAACTTTCATGAATGCTCCTCTAGATGTTGAACAAAAGCTGAAGCCGGACAAAACGACCGGCTCCCGAACCACATGCACAGCGAACGCAATGACCGCTGTCGCCTCCACGCGATCGGAACAGCCCCAGGCGGCCACTGTCTCCGCTGGACAGTCCGCTTGACGAGTGCTCCGAACCAAACGGCATCAGCTTCTCTGTGTGCTGACGGACCGGATCGGTGCATGCATCCTAGGCGAAATTTAGAAAATATTTTCTAGTGGTTTACACCAGTGCAAAAGTATTTCCATGCAGGGCACAGTGGCATCCATGCGATTTGCAGGTTGATTGGTGTTTTCACGGCATCAACAGGTGAACGCAAACAGTTTCCCCCTCACAAGCAGGGGTGACAATTTAGAAAATTTATTCCAAATTATTTGAAGCGATTCAGTACATGACCCAACCCTTCCAACTCGCAGCCTGCGCCGAAATGTTGTGGCGCAACAAACCCATGGGCTGGCGCGTCCGGCGCCTGGCCGAATTGGGCTTCGGCGTCGGCCTCTGGAACTGGCCCGACCACGATCTGAATGACTTGGAGCGTTCGGGTGCCAACTTCACCATCATGAATGGGTACCTGCAAGGTCGACTGGCCGACCAGGACGGCGCCGACATGCTGCTCAAGTCAGCGCAGAAGACCGCCCAGGTGGGCAAACGTCTGGGCGTGGCCCGGCTCAACCTGCACGGTACCGGACTGGGCGACTTCGGCTTGCCGATTCCGCAACTGGCCACGTTCGCACCCGGCATGGAGCTGCGTGCCCGCGACACCTTGCACCGCATCTGCGACATGGCGGAAAAAGAGGGGGTGACGTTCACCCTGGAAAACCTCAACCCGGTCGACCACCCGGGCTGCCCCTTCGGCTCGACCGCCGCTGTGCTGTCGCTGGTGTCGGCGGTGAACCGTCCGCAGCTTCGCATCAACTTGGACCTGTACCACACCCAGATAGGGGAAGGTGACGTGATTCGCTGGACTCAAGCTTGCCTGCCTTGGATTGGCGAGGTGCAAGTGGCTGACAACCCTGGCCGTTGCGAACCTGGCACTGGCGAGATGCACTACGGCAACATCGCGCGCGCGCTGTTTGGCATGGGGTACCGCGGCCCGGTGGGCATGGAAGCGTTTGCCTCCGGCGATCCCGAAGCGGCACTGTCCGCGTTCCGCAGCGCCTTCACCGTCTGAATTTTCCCGATTTTTTTCAACCTCACTGGAGATACACATGTTGAACATTGGATTGCTTGGCGCAGGCCGCATCGGTAACGTCCACGCCAAGAGCATCACCGCCAACGCCGACAGCCGCCTGGTGGCGGTGTCGGACGTGAACGAAGCCGCCGCGCAGAAGCTGGCCCAGGCCTATGGCGCGCAAGCCCGCAGTTCGCAGGAAATCATTGCCGACCCCAGCATCGACGCCGTGCTGATTGCCACTTCCACCGACACACACTCCGATTTGATCGAAGCCGCCACCGCTGCCGGCAAGGCGGTGCTGTGTGAGAAACCGGTGGACCTGAGCCTGGCCCGGGCTCGCGCCTGCCAGGCGGCCGCTGCGCAACACGGTCGCCCGGTCATGATCGGCTTCAACCGCCGCTTTGACCCCAACTTCGCGTCACTCAAGGCCCAGTTCGACGCCGGCGCCATTGGCAAGGGCGAACTGTTGTCTATCACATCGTTCGACCCGGCCCCGCCACCGGTGGCCTATGTCAAGGTCTCTGGCGGCCTGTTCCGTGACATGGCGATCCACGATTTCGACATGGCCTGCTGGCTCTACGGTGCCACCCCCAAGGCCGTGACCGCCGTGGGCACCAGCATCGTGGACCCGGCCATCGGTGCCGCCGGTGACGTGGACACGGCCATCATCACGCTGCACTTCGCCGACGGTCGTCTGGCCGTTATCAAGAACAGCCGCCGCGCGGTGTACGGCTACGACCAGCGCATCGAGCTGCTGGGCGCCGCCGGCCTGCTGCAGGCAGGCAACGTGCTGGAAAACACCGTCGCCAAAATCACCACCGACGGCGCTATCAGCGCCAAGCCAGAGTATTTCTTCTTGGAGCGCTACATGCGCTCCTACGAAGCCGAGTGGAACGCGTTCGTCAAGGCCATCCAGACGCAGGGTGTGCTGCCGGTCACATTGGACGACGGCGTGAACGCGCTGGCCGTGGCCGAGGCTGCCACGTTGTCGGCCAAAACTGGGCAGACCGTGGCGCTTTGATCCCCCCCCTGGGGGGGGCAGGTCCACAGGCGCCGACAATCCAGACCTTGTGGATTTGCCCCACCAGCGGGGTCACTCTTTCGACCAGCCACGACGGGAGCACAAGCCTTGATATCCAAACCCAGCATCGCCACCGCAGACGAACTGCGCAGCCTCATCGCTGCCGAATACGAATCGCTGAGCGTGCAGCTCAAGAAAATCGCGCACTACGCAGAAGAGCATGGTGACCACATCGGTCTGGAGGGCATTCAGGAATTGGCCAGTCAGTGCGGCGTGCAGCCCTCGGCCGTGGTCCGTTTTGCCAAACACTTTGGCTTCTCGGGCTTTTCGGAGATGCAAGCCTTGTTCCGCCAAGGCATCTCGCGGCAGATTGCACCGACACGCAACTACCGAGCGCGCATCCGCGATGTCATCGAGTCGGACTCGCGGCGCCTGACCAGTGCCGAGATCGCGCACGAGTTCATGGCGGGCAGCCTGGGCGCCATGCAGGAATTGCAGCAGCAACTGGACGAACAGGCATTCGAGGCAGCGGTGAAGCAACTCGCCGACACCGATTGCATTTGGATCGCGGCGGCGCGGCGCTCATTTCCTGTGGCTGCTTACTTGGATTACGCCCTGCAACACACTGAAAAACGGGTGCACATGATTTCCGGTGTGGGCTCGATGTACCTGGGCCAGGTGCGTTCGGTTCGCGCGGGCGATGTGATGATTGCTATCTCGTTCGCCCCTTACGCCGAAGAGACGCTGGCTTGCGTCGAGATGGCGAAGGAGCGTGGTGCGCATATCGTTGCCATCACCGACAGCCGCATGTGCCAGCTGGCCCGCAAAGCCGACACCGCCCTGCTCGTCAAGGATAACGCCACTTTCGGCTTCCGCGCCCTCACCTCCACCATGGGCCTGGCACAAAGCCTGTTCATCGCGCTGGCCTACCAGCTGGAACTGCCGTACCAACCCACCGCGCCGGGCCTGATGGTGACCCCCCACATTTGAGAAACCCACGACATGAGCTCCAACCTCCTTACCGTCGGCATCGCCGGCCTGGGCCGCCTCGGCAAACGCCACGCGCAGCAGCTGGCCCGCAACACCCCCGGTGCCTGCCTGGTCGCCGCCTGCAGCCCGCTGGCCTCCGAGCTCGACTGGGCCCGCAGCGAGCTGGGCATCAGCCGCTGCCACGACACACTGGAATCGATGCTGGCTGACCCGGGCATCGACGCCATCGTGTTGGTCACGCCCACCACGCTGCACGCGGACCAGACAACAGCCTGCCTGCGCGCGGGCAAACACGTTTTCGTCGAAAAGCCGCTGTCGCTGGACGTGGCGACCTGCGAGGCGGTGGAGGCAGTCGCCAAAGACCACCCGAACCTGGTGGCCATGGTCGGCTTTGTGCGCCGGTTTGACCCGAGCTACGCCGAGGCCAAGGCCGCGCTCGACAAAGGGGAGCTGGGCAAGCCCTTCCTGGTGCGTTCACAGACTTGTGACCAGAACGACCCCGATGGCTTCTTCGTGAAGTTTGCGCCCAGTTCGGGCGGCATCTTCATGGACTGCAGCGTGCACGACATCGACTTGGCGCGCTGGATGCTGGGCAACCCGAAAGCCACGCGCGTGTTCGCCAGCGGCACCATCGCCCTGCACCCTGGCTTGGCCGATTGCGGTGACGTGGACAACGGCCTGGCGATTGTGGAATTCGACGGTGGACAACGCGCCGTGTTCTACGCCAGCCGCACCATGCCACATGGCCACGAAACCACCACCGAGGTGATTGGCACCGCCGGCACGCTGCAGGTGGGCATGGGCGCGCACCTGAGTCGGGTGCAGTACCGCGACGCCTGTGGTGTCGGCCACCGCGTCCTGCCGGATTTTTTCGCCCGTTTCGGTGACGCGTTTCACCTGGAGATGGAGGCCTTTGTATCGGCCTGCCGTGGCGAACGCCCTTCACCGCTGACACTGAACGACGCCACCGAGGCCACACGCATTGGTCAGGCGATCACACAGTCCCTGCGCACCGGGATGCCGGTCACGCTTTGAAGCGCCAGTCCAGGCGCAGGGTCATGGCCTGCCCAGGTGCCAGCACCGTCCAGCCCGGACGCTCCGGCAGGTGGGCTGCGTCGATGGGGTGGCTGACCGGTTCAAGACAGAACACGGCCGACGTGCCTGGTGCGTACAACAGACAGTCGGCGCAGGCCCGCACGCCCTCGGGGCGTTGCAGTTCGGCCCGCAAACGCAGCCTCAGATCCCGCTCGGGCCACTCGATCAGCGCCTGACCGTTCCAGCCGCCAAAGCCGTTGTCGATCTCGATGCGGTCCACCATGGCGCCTTGGTTGAGGTCCCAGCCAGCGGGAAATCCGGTCGTGAAATCGGTCGGGATTTTGTCTGGCCGCGACCGCCAGACGCCCGCCACCGGCGCCTGCACGCGGCAGGTTGGCGTGCGCAAAAACCAAGGGTGCTGACCCAGACCGTAAGGCAGCGGTGTATCGCCCCGATGGACGACCGTCAGTGACTGTGCCAGGCCGCCGTCGGTCAGCGTGAAGTCCTGCGTGGCGTCGTAGACGTGGGGGTTGCCGCCGAAACCTTCCGAGCGCAGCCGCATCTGCGCGCCGTCACGGCGAACCTCGGACAGGGTCCAGGGCTGGCGCCAGCCATCCCCGTGAATGGGGTACGGGTCGTCGGGCGTGTTGGGTGCCAACGAGTGGAGCCGCCCGGCATGTTCGAAGCCGCCACCGCTGATGCGGTTGGACCAGGGCAGCAACGGAAAACTGGCCAGTGCGTGCATGTGTCGGGTCCGCCCGTCCCACGGTCGCCAGAGGTCCACCGGTGTGCCCTCGCGCAGCCATTGCCAGGCAGCCACACCACCACCGGCGCCGGGCATCAGGCCCAGGCGCTGCCCATGGGCTTGCAGCCAGTGCGTTTCGCCAAACCCTGCTCCATCGTTCATCAGTTGCTCCCGCACCGAGGTTTGGTTTCTCATCCGGCGAAGCTGGCGGATGCCAGGCCCGCTACCGGCAGGCGCAGCGCAAACAGCCCTCCGGCCAGCGGCTCGCGGGCCAGCGCGGCCGCGTCCAGCCCGACGCACGCCGAGGTGATGTACAGCGTCGACAGGTCGGCGCCGCCAAAGGTGCACGACGTGACCTGGCTCACCGGCAGGCGCACGCGGCCCAGCTCCTGCGCGCTGTCGGGGTGGTGGCAGGAGATACAGCTGCCGCCCCAGTGGCAAATCCACACCCGCCCCAGTGCGTCGGTGCTCATGCCGTCAGGCACGCCGTCTTCAGGGTCCAACCGCAGCCAGGGCCGCCGACGGCCCAGCACGCCGGTACTGGGGTTGACGTCGTAGGCCAGCACTTGGCCGGACACCGTGTCGTTGAGCAGCAGGGTTCGGCCTTCATGGATCCAGGTCGGTCCGTTGGTGACGGCGAAACCCTCGTCTATCCGCGTCCAGGCCCCATCGGGTGCGACGCGGTAGAGCGCGCCGGTCGGTGCCCGACAGTCGAAGTCCATGCTGCCCATCCACCAGTGGCCCGCCGTGTCGCACTTGGCGTCGTTGAAGCGGTTGCCCAGCCGTTCCGGCTCGGGCTGGCACAGGTAGCGCGGCGGTTCGTCCGGGCGCTCGGGGTCCCAGAGCGCGGGCCCGCGCCGCAGTGCGATGGCCAGACCTGCTTTCTCGCGGCGTTCGGCCAGGGCCGACACTTCCTCGGCCAGGGTCCAGCTGTCCTGCACACCCGTGGCCGGGTCCAGCCGGTGGATGTGGCGCGCGAGGATGTCGACCCAGAACAAGCGCTGTTGCCGGACTGACCAGAGTCCACCCTCGCCCAGCAGCGCACGGGCTGGCCAGACGCAGTGCGGCTCGCCCGTGATCGGGAACGCAGAGGGGATGGGAGCGTGGGGCGGCATGTGGTCTCCTGGCGGCTGTGTGGCGCTCATACCCTGGCAACGGACTGCCGGAGCTTGACGTCAGAGGCATTGTGCGATCAGATTGATGCCTTGTTAATTCATTTTTTCAATTAATTGATATACATATTGCAATGACTAATCCTTCAACCCATCCCGATGTGCCCGCCGCCGATGGCGCCCGTGCCTCTCGCTACGCCGGCCTGCAAGGGCGCAACGTGTTCATCACCGGTGGCGCCACCGGCATTGGAGCCGCCATCGTCGCTGCTTTCGCCCGTCAGGGTGCCCATGTGGCCTTCGTCGACGTGGCGGCGCAGGCGGCGCAAGCGCTGGCGCAGCAACTGGCCGACGAAGGCCACACCCCTCCCTGGTGGCGCGTGGTCGACGTCAAGGACATTGACGCGCTGCAGGGCGCCATTGCCGATGCCGCCCGCGTGCTGGGCGACTTTGGCGTGCTGGTCAACAACGTCGCCAGTGACGATCGCCACAGCCTGGAGTCGGTCACGCCGGACTATTTCGATGAGCGCATGGCGGTGAACCAGCGCCCGGCGCTGTTCGCTGTGCAGGCGGTGGCGCCAGGCATGCGCCGCATGGGTGGCGGTTCGGTGATCAATTTCGGTTCCATTGGCTGGCAGATCAAGAGCCCTGACTACCCCTGCTATGCGATTGCCAAGTCCTCGGTGGATGGCCTGACGCGTGGACTGGCCGTGCGTCTGGGTCAGGACCGCATCCGGGTCAACACGGTCACGCCGGGCTGGGTGATGACGGAGCGGCAGGTGCGGCTGTGGCTGAATGCCGAGGGCGAGCGAGAGATCGCGCGCAACCAGTGCCTGCCCGACAAACTGCTGCCGCAGCACGTGGCGGCCATGGTGCTGTTCCTGGCCTCGGACGACGCCGCGATGTGCACCGCGCAGGAGTTCGTGGTTGACGGCGGCTGGACCTGAAGCGCCACACTCTCACGCTACGCCCCTCAGTCTTTGTCGAGCTTGATGCCGTACTGCACCAAACAGGTCTGCTTGAGTGCCTGCATCAGCACCTTGGCACCGGGCGAGAGCAGGCGGTTGGTGCGGGTGATGATGCCGAAGGCGTCCATGTGGCAGGGCAGGTCCAGCGGCAGCACGGCCATCAGGCCGTGTGCGGCGTAGTAGTTCGCCACATCGCTTGCCAGCACCCCGACCATGTCGCTTTGCTCCAGCATGCGCGTCATGAACAGCAGGGCCGAGGTCTCGATGGTGTTGATCGGCGGCGAAAGCCCTTCTTGTTGGAACATCAGGTCGAAGCGGTGGCGCAGCACGCTGCCGGCTGGTGGCACGATCCAGCCCGCGCCGTGCAGGTCGCGCAGGCCCAGGTTGGCCACGCCCAGCAGCGGGTGCCCCGGGCGCGTCACTGCCGAGACCGGCTCCTCGGTCAAGGGTTCGTAGTTCAGGCTGTCTTTGTCGTGTTCGGCGAACAGGCGCCCAACCACGATGTCCAGGCGGCCCTGCGCCAGCCGTTCCAGCAACACCGGGCTGGTTTCGATCTCCAGTGAGATCCGCAGGTTGGGGTGTTCCTGCTTGACCCGTGCCACCGCCGACGGCAACAGGCTCAGGCCGGGTGAGGTGATGGCGCCGACGCCGACCTGTCCGTAGTGCCCGCTCTTGAGCGCCAGCAACTCGTCGTGCGCCTGGTTCAGGCTGGCCAGTGCCATGCGCGCGTGGCGAATCATGGTTTCGCCGTACCAGGTTGGGCTCATCCCCCGGGGCAGCCGGTCGAACAGCGGCACGCCCAGCACATCCTCCAGGTCCTTGAGCAGCTTGGATGCGGCCGGCTGGGTCATGCTCAGCACCTGGGCCGCGCGGTGGATGTTGCCCTCCTCGGCCAGGGCCACGAGCAGCAGCAGTTGGCGCGTTTTGAGGCGGGCGCGGATGAACCAGTGGTTGTAGGTGCTCATGGCGGGTTTTCCAGAATATCAATAGTGATATCTATTTTCTCTAAAAAACGATTGGATTGATATCAAAAACCTCCATAAACTTTGGCGCACTGTCCTTCCTGTTCTTTCCTACTTGGACCACCAACTTCATGAAACTGGGCGACATCCGGCACCACCCGCGGCACCTCATCAATGGCCGCTGGGTCAGTGGTGCCACCACTGGCATCAGCACCAACCCCTCTGATACACGGGAGGTGGTGGCCGAATACGCCCGTGCCGACCGCAACCAGACCGAGCAGGCGGTGGCCGCTGCTGTTGACGCCCTGCCGCAGTGGAGCCAGAGCACCCCGCAGCGCCGCGCTGATGCGCTCGACCAAGTCGGCAGCGAGTTGCTGGCGCGCAAGGACGAGCTGGGTGAGCTGCTGGCGCGGGAAGAGGGCAAGACCCTGCCGGAGGGCATCGCCGAGGTGGCGCGGGCTGGTCAGATCTTCAAGTTTTTCGCCGGCGAGGCGCTGCGCATCCCGGGCGAAATCTTGGCCTCGGTGCGCCCGGGGGTGCAAGTCGATATCACCCGTGAACCGGTGGGTGTGGTCGCGGTGATCGCGCCCTGGAACTTTCCCTTTGCCATTCCCGCCTGGAAGATCGCCCCGGCCCTGGCCTACGGCAACACCGTGGTGTTCAAGCCGGCCGAGCTGGTGCCGGCCTGCGGCTGGGCGCTGGCCGAAATCATCAGCCGCTGCGGATTGCCCGCCGGGGTGTTCAACCTGGTGATGGGCAGCGGCCGCGAGGTCGGCCAAACCCTGGTTGAGCACCCGCGCGTGAACGCGCTGAGTTTCACCGGCTCTGTCGCCACCGGCGAACGCCTGCTGCAGACTGCCACGGCGCGGCGTGCCAAGGTGCAGCTGGAGATGGGTGGCAAGAACCCGCTGGTGGTGCTGGCCGATGCCGATCTCGACCAGGCCGTCGATTGCGCGCTGCAGGGCTCGTATTTTTCCACCGGCCAGCGCTGCACCGCGTCCAGCCGGTTGATCGTAGATGCGCCGCTGCACGACGCTTTCGTTGCGCGCCTGGGGCGGCGGCTGGCTGAGCTCAAGGTGGGCCACGCGCTGGCGCGTGGGACAGCCATGGGGCCGGTGGCCTCGGCCGAACAACTGGAACAGAACCAGGCTTGGCTGGCCATCGCCGCCGAAGAGGGGGCCCAGCACGTCTGGGGCGGCGAGCGTTTCGAAGGCGACACCCCTGGCCATTACATGCGTCCGGCGCTGTGGCTGGCGCAGCCGCAGCACCGTCTGGCGCGCGAGGAAATCTTCGGCCCCATCGCTTGCGTGCTACGCGCCGACGGCTACGAACACGCGCTGGCGCTGGCCAACGACACGCCCTTCGGGCTGTGCGCGGGCATCTGCACCACCTCTCTCAAACACGCCATGCACTTCAAGCGCCACGCGCAGGTTGGCATGACCATGGTGAACCTGCCCACTGCCGGCGTGGATTTCCACGTGCCTTTCGGCGGTCGCAAGGACTCCAGCCACGGTTCCCGCGAACAAGGCCGCTACGCGGCGGAGTTCTACACCACCGTCAAGACCGGCTACATGCTGGCCTGACCTTTTTCACCACAACCACAAACCGGAGACCAACCATGACCCATTTCAAACGCCGCGCCCTGGTGGCGGTCCTGGCCGCTACCGCCACCCTTGGAGCCCTGGCGCCCCTGGCGGCGCAGGCGCAGGACAAGGGTGCCATCGGCATCTCGATGCCCACCAAATCGTCCGCCCGCTGGATCGCCGACGGCGACAACATGGTCAAGGTACTGAAGGAGCGCGGCTACAAGGCCGACCTGCAGTACGCCGATGACGACATCCCGAACCAGCTGGCCCAGGTCGAGAACATGATCACCAAGGGCGTCAAAGTGCTGGTGATTGCCTCCATCGACGGCACCACGCTGAGCAAGGCGCTGCAGAACGCGGCCGACAAGGGCGTCAAGGTCATCGCTTATGACCGCCTGATCAAGGGCAGCAAGAACGTTGACTACTACGCCACCTTCGACAACTTTCAGGTTGGCGTGCAGCAGGCCACCTCCATCGTCGACAAGCTGGGCCTCAAGGCCGGCAAGGGTCCGTTCAACATCGAACTGTTCGGTGGCAGCCCTGACGACAACAATGCCTTCTTCTTCTACGACGGCGCGATGAGTGTGCTCAAGCCCTACATCGACAGCGGCAAGCTGGTGGTGCGCAGCAAGCAGATGGGCATGGACAAGGTCGGCACCCTGCGTTGGGACGGTGCTGTGGCGCAGTCGCGCATGGACAACCTGCTTTCGGCTTTTTATGGCAAGGACAAGGTGCATGCCGTGCTGAGTCCCTACGACGGCCTGTCGATCGGCATCCTGTCGTCTCTCAAGGGCGTGGGCTACTGCAGTTCGCAGCAACCCTGCCCGGTGGTCAGCGGCCAGGACGCCGAGGTGCCCTCGGTCAAGTCCATCCTCAAGGGCGAGCAGTACTCCACCATTTTCAAGGACACGCGTGAGCTGGCCAAAGTCACGGCCAACATGGTCGACGCCATGCTGTCGGGCAAGACGCCCGAGATCAACGACACCAAGACCTACAACAACGGCGTGAAGGTCGTGCCGTCCTACCTGCTCAAGCCGGTGCCTGTGGACGCCGGCAACTGGAAGAAGGTGCTGGTTGACAGCGGCTACTACAAGGAATCACAGGTCAAGTAAACCGCCGTCCGACGGGGCGGCAGGGGGCTCAACCGGCCCCTCGCCGCCCCAGACTGCTTTCGCACCGAGGACCCTTCCTTTGCAAACCCTTTTGGATATGCGGTCCATCCGCAAGACATTCCCTGGCGTGGTGGCGCTCGACCAAGTGAACCTGAGCGTGCGAGCGGGTGAGATCCACGCACTGGTGGGCGAGAACGGCGCGGGCAAATCCACGCTGATGAAGGTGCTTTCCGGCGTTTACCCGGCTGGCAGCTACACAGGTCAGATCCTGCTGGAGGGCCGTGAGTGTCACTTCAAGGGCATCCACGACAGTGAACAGCAGGGCATCATCATCATTCACCAGGAACTGGCCCTGGTGCCGTTGCTCTCGATCGCCGAGAACGTGTTCCTGGGCAACGAGATCGCTACCCATGGTGTGATCGACGGCGCGGCGGCGCATCGCAAGACCCAGACCTTGCTGGACAAGGTGGGGCTCAAGGAGTCGCCGTCCACCCGCATCACCGACTTGGGCGTGGGCAAACAACAATTGGTGGAGATCGCCAAGGCCCTGTCCAAGCAGGTCAAGCTGCTGATCCTGGATGAGCCCACCGCCAGCCTCAACGAGACCGACAGCCAGGCTTTGCTGGACCTGCTGCTCGAACTCAAGGGCCAGGGCATCACCTGCATCCTGATTTCGCACAAACTCAACGAGATTGCCCGCGTGGCCGACGCGGTGACCATCCTGCGCGACGGCAGCACGGTGGAAACCATTGTCTGCAGTGGCGGCCCGGTGAGCGAGGACCGCGTGATCCGCGGCATGGTGGGCCGCGAGATGGCCGATCGCTACCCGCCGCGCACGCCGCAGATCGGGGCAACCGTGTTCGAGGTGAGCCACTGGCGCGTGTACCACCCGCAGCACGCCGAGCGCGAGTTCATCAAGGGCGTGGACCTGTATGTGAAGCGTGGCGAAATCGTTGGCATCGCAGGCCTGATGGGCGCTGGGCGCACCGAGTTCGCCATGAGTGTGTTCGGTCGCACCTGGGGTCAGCGCATCAGCGGCGAGGTGCGGTTGCACGGTCGGCCGATCGATGTCAGCACGGTCGGCAAAGCCGTGGCCCACGGCCTGGCCTACGTGACCGAGGACCGCAAGGGCAACGGCCTGGTGCTGGCCGAGGACATCCAGTTCAACACTTCGCTGGCCAACCTGGGCGCAGTCTCGCGCGCGGGCGTGATCGACGACGGTCGCGAATACAGCGTGGCTCAGGGTTTTCGCGAGAAGCTGCGCATCCGTTGCTCCGGCGTGAACCAGAAGACCGTCAATCTCTCGGGCGGCAACCAGCAGAAGGTGGCCATTGCCAAGTGGCTCTTCACTGAGCCCGAGGTGCTCATTCTGGACGAGCCCACACGCGGCATCGACGTGGGCGCCAAGTACGAGATTTACACCCTCATTTCCCAACTCGCCGCCGAGGGCAAATGCGTGATCGTCATCTCCTCCGAAATGCCTGAACTGCTGGGCCTGTCCGACCGCATCTACGTGATGAACGAAGGTCGCTTCGTCGCTGAGATGCCCGCCGCCCAAGCCTCGCAGGAAAAGATCATGCGCGCCATCGTGACCCACCACTGAGACCACCATGGACCAGACCACCCCCCCCAACACCGCTTCCGTACACCCGCCCGCCGACGCCATGGCATCCCGCCATCCGGCCCTGGACTTCATCAAGCACAACTTCCGCGAGTACGGCATGCTGCTCTCGTTGGTCGCGATCATGGCCTTTTTCCAGGTCATGACCGACGGCACACTGATGCAGCCGCTGAACCTCACCAACCTGGTGCTGCAGAACAGCTACATCGTCATCATGGCGCTGGGCATGCTGCTGGTCATCATTGCCGGGCACATCGACCTCTCGGTCGGCTCGGTGTGCGGTTTCGTTGGCGCGTTGGCCGCCGTGCTGATGGTCAACCACGGGTGGCACTTCCTGCCCGCTGCCATCGTCTGCCTGGCCGTCGGCGGGCTTATCGGTGCGGCCCAGGGATGGTTCGTTGCCTTTTTCCGCATTCCCTCTTTCATCGTCACGCTGGCGGGCATGCTGGTGTTCAAGGGCCTGGCGCTGGCGCTGCTGCAGGGCCAGTCGGTGGGGCCTTTCCCCGAGTCGTTCCAGTTGCTCAGCTCGGGTTTTATCCCAGACCTGTTCAGTGAAGAAGGCCTTCGTTTGACCTCGCTGCTGATCGGCGCAGCGGCAGCGGCGCTGCTGGCGCTGTCCAGCCTGCGCGCGCGGCGCAACCAGGTCAAGCATGGCATCGAGACCGAGCCCCTGGGCCTGTTTGCGGCCAAACTTGCGGTGTTCGCGGGCCTGCTGGTGTTCTTCAGCTACATGATGGCCTCGTACAAAGGTCTGCCCAATGTGCTGATCGTGATGGCGCTGCTGATCGTGGCCTTCGACTTCATCACCTCG
The DNA here is from genome assembly GCA_964342395.1 of uncultured Hydrogenophaga sp. Taxonomy (GTDB): domain Bacteria; phylum Pseudomonadota; class Gammaproteobacteria; order Burkholderiales; family Burkholderiaceae_C; genus UBA2334. The sequence continues at coordinate 677 of CAYFFJ010000003.1, read as the reverse complement.
CGCACCGTGCTGGGCCGACGCATCTACGCCCTGGGCGGCAACGAAAAGGCGGCCCAGCTCTCGGGCATCAAGACCGAGCGCCTGAGCTTCTACACCTTCGTCAATATGGGCGTGCTGGCGGCGCTGGCCGGGCTGATTTTCGCGGCGCGCCTGAACACTGCCACGCCCAAGGCCGGCCTGGGTTTCGAGCTGGACGTGATCGCGGCCTGCTTCATCGGCGGCGCCTCCGCCACTGGCGGCGTTGGCAAGGTCATGGGCGCGGTGATCGGCGCCTTCATCATGGGCGTGATGAACAACGGCATGTCCATCCTGGGCATCGGCATCGACTACCAGCAGGTGATCAAGGGTGTGGTGCTGCTGGCGGCTGTACTGGTCGACGTCTACAACAAGAACAAGGCATGAGCCGCTGTGCGCCTGTCGACCAAGCCCCCATCGCCCATGAACGCGACAACGCCCACCCCCGTGCTGGAGCTCACGGGCATCCACAAACAGTTCTCGGGCATTCCTGTGCTGCGCGACGTGCAGCTGCGCCTGTACCCGGGCGAGATCCACGCGCTGATGGGGCAGAACGGCGCGGGCAAGTCCACGCTGATCAAGGTCCTCACCGGCGTGCTTGAAGCCAGCGGCGGGCAGATGCAGCTGGCCGCCCACACTCAATCCACAGGTCTTGACAATTC
>CAYFFJ010000002.1:50462-79265 GCA_964342395.1 uncultured Hydrogenophaga sp. | reverse complement strand
AGGTGAACCACGGCGGCACCGAAATGGGCCAGGGCCTGCACACCAAGGTGGCGCAAATCGTGGCCGACGAGCTGGGTGTGCCGTTTGAGCGGGTGCAGGTCAGCGCCAGCGACACCGCCCGCGTGCCCAACGCCTCGGCCACCGCCGCCAGCAGCGGCACCGACCTGAACGGCCGCGCCGCCCAGTACGCCGCCCGCCACGTGCGCGACAACCTGGCCGCCTTTGTGGCCGGGCTGGACGGCTGTGGAGCCGATGCGGTGCGGTTTTTTGTCAAAGACGGTGCGGGGCACATCGGCACGCCCACCACCACCCGCCGCTTTGACGACGTGGTGCAAGCGGCTTACACCAACCGCGTCCAGCTGTGGAGCGACGGTTTTTACCGCACGCCCAAAATCCACTACGACAAACACACCCTCACCGGGCGGCCCTTTTATTACTTTGCCTACGGCGCGGCCTGCACCGAGGTGGCCATTGACACCCTGACGGGCGAAAGCCGCGTGCTGGCCGTGGACACCCTGCACGACGTGGGCCACAGCCTCAACCCCGCCATTGACGTGGGTCAGATCGAGGGCGGCTTTGTGCAGGGCATGGGCTGGCTCACCACCGAAGAGCTGGTGTGGGAAGCACCCGATGCCGCGCGCAACCCCGGCGCGCTGCTGACCCGTGCGCCCAGCACCTACAAAATTCCGGCGGCTGGCGACGTGCCCGAGCACTTCAACGTGTCCCTGTGGCACGAGCCCAACCGCGAAGACAACGTGGGCGGCAGCAAAGCCGTGGGCGAGCCCCCGTTCATGCTGGCCATCAGCGTGTGGGAAGCGCTGCGCGACGCCGTGGCACAGGCGCGGGCCAAGGCGGGGTTGGGTGGGCCGGTGGCGCTGGATGCACCCGCCACGGCAGAGCGGGTATTGGGCGCCTTGCAAAAGCGCAGCTGTCTTTCCAATACCATCAAGCGTTAACAGCCATTTTTTTATAAATTTTCCCCATGTCCCCCCTGCACATCGATTTCGTATCTGACGTTTCCTGCCCCTGGTGCGCCGTGGGCCTTTGGGCGCTGGAAGGCGCGCTGGCCCGCCTGGCCCCGGACGGCATCACCGCCCACATCCATTGCCAGCCGTTCGAGCTGAACCCGCACATGGGCCCCGGCGGCCAGGACATCACCGAGCACCTGAGCGAAAAATACGGCTCCACCGCTGAGCAGCAAGCCCAGATCCGCGACACCATCCGCCAGCGCGGGGCCGACGTGGGGTTTGAATTCAACCGGGACGGGCGCGGGCGCATCTACAACACCTTTGACGCCCACCGCCTGCTGCACTGGGCCGGTGCCGAGCACCCCCACCTGCAACTGCCCCTGAAAAAAGCCCTGCTGGTGGCCTGCCACCGCGACCGCCAAGCCATGGACACCCACGCCGTGCTGCAACAGGTGGCCGTGGACGTGGGGCTGGACGGCACCCGCGCCAGCGCGGTGCTGGCCAGTGGCGAGTTCGAGGCCGAGGTGCGCGAGCGCCAGGCGTTTTACGCGGCACAAGGCGTCCGCTCGGTGCCCGCCGTGGTGGTGAACCACCGGCACCTCATTTCCGGTGGCCAGCCGTCGGCGGTGTTCGAACAGGCGTTGCGCCAGATCGCGGCCGCCTGAACCCCAACAGCGGTCCAGCCGCTGACCATTGAGGCGCTGGTGCGGTTCTTGCTGAGCCCCTCCATGTTCAAAAAACCCTGGCACGCGCACGCGGTGCCCCGTTTGCTGTGGTGCCTGGTGGGGGCCTCGATCGGCATTTCGCTGGCGCTGTGGCTGGCAGGCCCACGCGTGAACCCGTTTTTGCTGGCGTCATTGGGGGGCACCGCGGTGTTTTTGTTTGGGCTGACCCAAGCCCCCGCCGCGCAGCCGCGTGCGCTGTTCGGCGGCCACCTGGGTGGTGCCCTCATCGGCATTGCTTGCCACCATTGGCTGGGTGACGGCCTGCCCGTACAAGCCCTGGCCGTGGCACTGACGCTGGCGTTCATGCTGGCCACCCGCACGGTGCACCCCCCGGCCGGGGCCAACCCGCTGCTGATGGTGCACCTGCACGCCAGCTGGCCTGCGTTGTGGCAGCCGGTGCTGGTGGGGGTGGGCGCACTGGCGGTGGTGGCCTGGGCATGGAGCCGCTGCTACCCTGGCCTGGCCCGCTACCCCGTGGCAGCGTGGCAACCCAACCCGCCCCACCTGAGCTGGGGGGGTTGGGGCGGCTGAGCCCAAACCCCTGGCCGCAACCTCACCCAAACAACGGCAACGTGCCCAGCGCAAAGTTGCCAATGTTCGGGAACACCAGCGGCAATTCGCTGGCGGGCACGCCGTACCAGGTGGCCAGGGCGGCCCCCAGTTGGTCCACGCTGGTGCTGGGCAGCAGGCGGCCTTGGCCCACGTCATCGGGGCCGTTCACCGCCATGGTGGGCAAGCTGCCGTAGAAGCGGTTGCCGGCCACCGCCCCCCCCAACACGAAGTGGTGGCTGCCCCAGCCGTGGTCTGAGCCATCGCCGTTGCTGGTGAGGGTGCGGCCAAAGTCTGACGCGGTGAAGGTGGTGACCTGGCTGCCCACGCCCAGCTCCTGCGTGGCCGCGTCAAAGCTGCTGAGGGCTTCCGACACGTTCGCCAGCAAAGTGGGGTGCTGGGTGAGCAGGTTGTCGTGCAGGTCAAAGCCGCCCATCGACACAAAAAACACCTGGCGTTTGGTGCCCAGGGTGCCGCGTGCGGCAATGGTTTTGGCCACCATTTGCAATTGCATGGCCAGAGAGTTGGCACTGTTGAAAGGCGTCGCCAACGTGGGAGCGGCAGCCAACCCGGCGGTGAGCTGAAGCTCGGCTTCAATGGCGCGCTTCATCACCCGCGTGTGTTCGGCCTCCAGCCAGTGGGAGCTGCCGGCCTGGGTCAGGGTTTGCAAGGCCTGCGACACCGCCGCCGAACCGAAACTGGTGCCCGTGGTGGCCCGCAGCTTCACCGCCCCGGTGCTGCTGACCTGGTACTGCACCGCCTGCTGGCCCGACATGAACACCGCGTTGCCCGACACGTTCATGCACGTGAAGGTGCTGGTGCTGTTCTGGCTCAGAAACAAATCGCCCAGCCGCCCGCCCCAGCCCGAAGTGGCCCCCTCGGCCAAGCTGGACTGCCACACCGACTGCTGGTCGTTGTGCGAAAACAGCTTCGGTGGCAGGGGCACACTTTTGGCGTTGTACTGGGCCAGCGTGGTGGGCACCACCAGTGGCCCCACGTTGAGCACCACGCCCATGCGCCCGGCGTCAAACAGGGTTTTCAGGCCCGTCAGTTGGGGGGCCAGCGCCAGTTGGGTGCCTGTGGGCAGGCCGGTGGTGGCCGCCAGGCTCAGCAACTGGTCGCGTGCGGTGGCCAGGCTGCCACGCAAGCCCATATAGGCCGTGTGGTTGGTGGTGTCATAGGGGACCACGGTGTTGGCGTGGTCGTTGGCGCCGTACAAAAACACACACACCAGCGCCTTGTAGTCGTTCACCGGGCCTGCGGCGGCGGCCTCGCCCATGGCGGCCAGCGACAACGCCCAAGGCGCGGCGGCCCCCGCGGCGGACAGCACGGCCCCCCGGCGCAGAAACTCGCGCCGCTGCAGGTGGGCCAGGCCCTGGGGCACGCGGGTGTGGGTCGAACGGGTCATGGGTGGCTCCGGTTCATTTCTGGGCGATGTACTCGGGCGAGCACAGGACGAGCCACACCGTGGCCATCACGCGGTTGAGCTTGTTCGTGTCGCTGGCCACGGCCATGGCGGTGACGGCGTTCACCACGGTGGCACGGCTGCTGGCACCGAGTTGGCCCGCTGCCAGCAGCAGGTTGAGTTGGTCGAACAGGGCGCCTGGGTCGGTGGCCAGGGGCAGCCAGGGCGTGTAGTCGGCCTTGACCTCGCCCACCCCGCTGGCCACCACGGTTTGCATCCAGTTGGCATAACCCACCACGGTGGATTCGTTGGTGATTTGAAATTCGGGCGCCAACAAACCGGCACTGCCCAACGAGGTGTTCGGCGGCACATACCCAGGCCGGAAAAAATTGAACACCGACGGCGAGCGCAGCGGGCTTTGTCCCAGGCGCGTGGACGCGTTGCTGGTGTTGCCGACGTTCCACAGACCCAGCGGCGACGCGGCCCCAAAAGTACGCGCCCACTGCACCAGGCGCACCATGGGTTCGCGCAGCTTGCCCCAGCTGGCGCTGGTGTTGGGCGTGCGGGCCTCGGTGTCGAGCAGCACGGCGCGCACCGTGGCCTGCAAGTCGCCCCGCGCACCCTGGCCGTTGTTGGCAAACACGGCGGCCACCCGTGCCACGTAGGCCGGACTGGGGTTGCTGGTGACCAGGCGCTGGATGAGCTGCTTGCCGATGAACGGCCCCACGTTGGGGTGGTTGGCCAGGGTGTCGAGCGCTGTTTTCAGCTCGGCCACGCCGTCGGTGCCGACGGGCAGGTTCACGCCCAGGAACGACTTGGTTTCGGGCGAATGCCGACTGGCGGTGAACACCATGGGCCGCGCGGCGTGGTCGGGCACGGTGTTGCTGAAGCGGTCATAGTCCCAGCCGGTGAACACGCGGGCCAGGCCCCGGATGTCATCGGGGGTGTAGGTGTCCAGCGGCACACCGTTGGTGGTTTTCGGGGTGCCATCGGGGTTGAGCTGGGTCACGCCCACGGTGAACAGCTGCATCACCTCGCGGGCGTAGTTTTCGTCGGGTTCGCGGCCCTTGCCATCGGCTTTTTGGTTGCCGCGCATGTTCAGGTACACCCCCATGCCCACCGACAGGGTGACGGCCTCCAGCAACTGGCGGTAGTTGCCAAACGCGTGCGCCTCCAGCGTGTCCATGTAATGGGCGGCCACCATGCCGCGCCAGTTGACAGGCAAGCCGTCCATGGAAATCACCAAGATTTCGCTCAGGGCCAAGGTGACACGTTGGCGCAGCACGTCGGGCGACGACATCAGCTTGCGCCACAGCGTGTTGTCCACACCCGAGAAATTGAAGGTGTTGGCCACCACCGCATAGCCGTTGGCCACCATCCAGTCCCAGTGGGACTGCGAGGGGCTCTGGGCAAACTGGGCGCTGAGCCAGCCGTCAAAACCCAGGGCCTGCACGCTGGCCACGTCGGCGGCGGTGCCGCCGAACGCGGCCTGAGCCAGAAACCGGGCAGCTTCAGTGGCCGTGGGTGCAGACGACACGGGCGATGGCGAGGTGGGTGTGGGTGTGGCGGCAGCAGCCTCACCACCGCCACCGCCACCACAAGCGGTCAACACCAGGGGCGCACCCGCCCACACACCGGCGAGCACACCCGGCGGCGCATCGCGCGCAGCCCCCCCAGGACACCCCAACGGGACACAAGCTTCGGTTTTGCGACTGACGGGCATGACAGGCCTCCTGGCGAAATTAAACCAGCCCACGCCCACCGCTGGTCCCACGCCACACGCCATTGGTCGCGCGGCCAAGCCCTGGCCCAGGAGCGCTACAGTCCGGCGTGATGACCGAAGACCCAGCCCTGCCCCCCATCACGCCCCAGCCCGTCGGCCTGTACCGCCATTACAAAGGCGGCTGGTACCAGGTGCTGCACACCGCCCGCTGCAGCGAAACCCTGCAAGGCCTGGTGGTGTACCGCCCTTTGTATGGGCTGCCAGGTGACCCGGCCTGGGTGCGGCCGCAGGCCATGTTTGCCGAACACCTCACCGTCAATGGCGTGCACCAGCCCCGCTTTGCCCCGGCAGACCCGGCCACGGTGGTGGTGACCGATGCTGCCACCGCACACGCCGTGGCCCAGGTGCTGCAAAGCCAACTGAACGAACGCCACAAAGCCCTGCGCGCCCCACCGCCCCAGCCCACCACCTGCTGTGGCCGGGGATGCAACGGTTGTGTGTGGGAGGGCTACATGGCCGCCTTTCACCACTGGCGCGAAGATGCGCTGGCCTTGTTGAACCCCACCGAGGAGTGAACCCATGCTGTACCGATTCAAATCCCAGGCCACGGCCGACCTTGTGATGCTCAACGAAACCGGCGAACAGGTGTTGGCCGCCATGGGCAAAACGGTGGCCCCACAGGGCGTCATCACCGTGGCCCAAATCCCGGCGGCACTGGCTGCCCTGGCCCAGGCGGTGGCCGACAGCGAGGCCACACCAGCCAACGCCGCAGCCGCCGAAGACAACACCGATACCGATGAAGCACCGAAAGCCGACACGGTGCGGCTGCGCCAGCGCACCACCCCGTTGGTGGCCATGCTCAAAGAGAGCCTGGCGGCGGGCAAAGACGTGGTGTGGGGCGTTTGAGTTACTTGATGAACCGCACCTGGGCGTTGATGCGTTCCAGAATGGGTTTTTTCTTTTCGTTGAACACCGCCTTGTTTTCTTCGATGAGGTTTTTGCCCTTGGTGTCGATGGAGATGATGAGCGGGCCAAACTCTTTCACCCGGTTCACCCACAGGGTTTCGGGCATGCCCAGGTCGGTCCACTCGGCGGCCTCGATCTTTTCCACCTGAGTGGCCGCCAGCACCGCGCAGCCACCGGGGAAGATGGCGTGCACGGCCTTGTTTTCCTTGCAGCCCTCTTGGGTTTCGGGGCCCATGCCGCCTTTGCCCACGATCAGTTTCACCCCCGTGCGGCGGATGAATTCTTTCTCGAACTTCTCCATGCGCATGCTGGTGGTGGGGCCGATGGACACCATTTCGTACTCGCCATCGGCCTTCTGCCGCACGATGGGGCCGGCGTGAAAAATCGCGCCGCCTTCCAGGTTCACAGGCAGTTCGCGGCCCAGCTCGATCAGGCGGCGGTGGGCCACGTCACGGCAGGTGACGAGCGTGCCGGTCAGGTAAACCACGTCGCCAATGTTCAGCGACTCCAGGTCTTCGTCTTTGAGGGGGGTGGTCAGAATTTTTTTCACAGCTTGAACCCTTGGTGCGAGATGACTTCGTAAGACATGTCAGCGTTGATCTTGATTTTTCCGCGCCGGTGTGCCCAGCAACCGGTGGACACGGCCACACCGATGGTGGAAGGGTGGCGGGCTGACGATTCGATGTTCACGCCCATCACGCTGCTGTTGCCGGTCAGGCCCTGTGGCCCCAGGCCCAGTTCGTTGATGCCGTCGGTCAGCAGCTGCTCCATCAGCGCGGCGTTGTCGTTGCTGTGGCGTGAGCCCACGGGGCGCAGGATGGCCTTCTTCGACAGGCGGGCCGCCGTCTCGGCCGAGGTGGACACGCCCACCCCCACCAGCAAGGGTGGACAGGCGTTCACGCCGCGCGAGGTCATCACGTCCAGCACAAACTCGGCCACGCCTTCATAACCCTGGCCGGGCATCAGCACCGTGGCCTTGCCGGGCAGCGTGCAGCCGCCACCGGCCATGTACACGTCGATGGTCACGCTGTCGTCGTTGGGCACGATGTCCCAGTCCAGCCACGGAATTTTGGAGCCCGTGTTGGTGCCGGTGTTTTTTTCCACAAAGGTTTCCACCGCGTTGTGGCGCAGCGGGCCGTCTTTGGTGGCGCCTTCGGTGGCACCGCGCAAGATGTCTTCCAGCTCGCCCAGCAGCGGGAACTTGGCCCCGGCGGTCAGGAAGTATTGGATGACGCCGGTGTCCTGGCAGCTGGGGCGGTCCAGCTTGTCGGCGGCTTCCTGGTTTTGGCGCATGGATTCATACACCTCCTTGGCCAGAAAGTTCACCTCTTTTTCGCGCAGCTCACCGAGCTTTTCGGTCACATCGGTGGGCAGGCGTTTGCCGATGTACGAAGTGAACTTGGCCATCAGGTGGGTCAGGTCGGCAATGGCGACTGTGTTGTCCATGTGCGGGGTCTCCGGTGACAGGGGTTGGGGGGTGGTGGGCATGGGCAGGTGCTCAGTCGAGGCTGACCTTGGCTTCTTTCACCAGCTTGGCGAAGCGCTCGGTGTCGTCTTTGATTTGGGCGGCCATCTGCGCGGGCGTGTCGCCCATGGGCACGGCACCGATCTCGTCCATCTTTTTGCGGAAATCGGCGCTGTGGATGACCTTGACGATCTCGGTGTTCAGGCGGGTCACCACCTCGGGCGGGGTGCCGGTGGGGGCCAACACGCCAAACCAGGTGCCCATGTTGAAACCCTTCAGGCCCGCTTCGTCCAGCGTGGGCACGTCGGGCAGCGCCACAGAGCGCTTGTGTGTGGTCACGGCCAACGCACGCAGCTTGCCCGCCTTGATGTGCGACAGCACCGGGGTGATGGTGTCGAACGACATGTTGATCTGGCCGCCCAGCAAATCGGTGGTCAGCGGGCCGCTGCCCTTGTAGGGCACGTGCAGCAGTTGCACAGCGCCCATGCCTTCGAATTGCGCGCCGATCAGGTGCTGGCCCGTGCCGTTGCCGTTGGAGCCGTAGGTGTATTGACCCGGCGTGGCCTTGGCCAGCGCCAGCAACTCTTTCACCGATTTGGCGGGCACGCCGGGGTTGACCACCAGCACGTTGGGCACCAGGGCCACCGTGGTGACGGGGGCAAAACTCTTTTGAAAGTCGTAACCCAGCTTTTTGTAGACGCTGGAGGCAATGGCGTGGTGCACCGCGCCCATCAGCAGTGTGTGGCCATCGGGCTTGGCCTTGCTGACGAAATCAGCGCCCAGGGTGGCCCCTGCACCGGCTTTGTTTTCCACGATCACGGGCTGGCCCAGGGCCTTGCCCAGCTCCACCCCCACAGCGCGGGCCAGCACATCGGTGGTGCCCCCGGCGGGGAACGGCACGATGAGGTTCACGGGTTTGGCAGGCCAGGCTTGGGCAAAGGCGGTGCCCGTCACCAGCGCGGCAGCGGCCACGGTGGCGCGCAACAGACATTGGCGACGGGAAGTCAGGTGGGAAAAGTTCACGGTGTTGTCTCCTGTGGGGCAGTGGGCTTTGTTGAGGGATGGCCGTGTGCACTTGGCTTGGGACGTGACTTTAGGCCTTGCAAAACCCACAAAACCCACATAAAGTGATGGCATTGTTTACCTTCATTCAACAATGAGCACACCCGCCACCGCCCCTTCGGAAATGCACTTTTTCAGCCTGCTGGTGCGTTTGGGCAACTTTTCAGCCGCGGCGCGCGAGCTGACCCTGTCCACCGCCGCCGTCAGCAAACGGCTGGCACACATGGAGGCCCGGCTGGGCGTGCAGCTGCTGCACCGCACCACCCGCCGCTTCAGCCTCACGCCCGAAGGCGAGTTGTATTTGGGCCATGCCCGCCGCATCCTGGCCGACATTGACGACCTGGAGCAACTGGTGTCGGGCGCCACCGCCGCGCCCAAAGGCCTGCTGCGCGTGAACGCCACGCTGGGTTTTGGGCGCAGCCACATCGCGCCGCTGATTTCGCGCTTTGCCGCGCTGCACCCGCAGGTGCAGGTGCAACTGCAGCTCACGGTCAACCCCCCGGCGCTGACCGAAGACGCGTTTGACGTGTGTGTGCGCTTTGGCGAGCCACCCGATGCCCGCGTGCTGGCCCGCCGCCTGGCCCCCAACCGCCGCCTGATTTGCGCCGCGCCCAGCTACCTGGCCCGCCACGGCACGCCACGCGTGCCTTCAGACCTGGCGCAGCACAACTGCCTGGGCATTCGCCAGGGCGACGAGGCCTATGGCCTGTGGCGCTTCAGCACCGGCCCCAACAAACCGTTCGAGGCAGTCAAGGTGCGCGGCAGCCTCAGCACCAACGACGGGGAAATTGCAGTGAACTGGGCGCTGGACGGCCACGGCATCCTGATGCGTGCCGAGTGGGACATTGCCCGCTACCTGCGCAGCGGCCGCCTGGTGCAGCTGCTGCCCGACCACCCCACCCCACCCGCCGACATTTGCGCCGTGTACCCCCAGCGCCACCAAACCGCCGCGCGGGTGCGGGTGTTTGTGGACTTTTTGGCCCAGGCCTTTGAGCAACGGGTGCCACCGTCAGAGCCCACCGCAGACAGCGGCATGGGCTGACCCCCAGAGTGCCATCAGGGCCACAGCCACGACAACGGATCAGGAAAAGCGGCGGGGTCGGTGAACCGGTGTTCGGGTCTGACGCACACCTGCCTGCCTCAGAAGCTTGCCCACGCGTGCCGCACCAGCAGCGCCGCCAGCACCCACATCGTCAGGCCGATCAGCCCGTCCAGCACCTGCCAGGCGCGTGGGCGGGCAAACACCGGGGCCAGCCAGCGCGCACCAAAGCCCAGCGCGATGAACCACGCCAGGCTGGCCGCGCTGGCCCCCGCCACAAACCAGCCCCGCAGCGCCGCAGGCTGCTGCGCACCGATGCTGCCCACCAGCAGCACCGTGTCCAGGTACACATGGGGGTTGAGCAGTGTGAACGCCGCCGCCTGGGCCAGCGCGGCCCCCCGGCCCATGGCCTCGCCACCGCGCGCCGCCTGCAAGTGGTTCACCTGCCGGGCCCGGCGCAGCGCCTGCCAGCCGTAGTGGACCAAAAACCCCGCACCGCCCACCGCCAGTGCCTTGGCCAGCAAAGGCCTTTCGCCCAGCGCCTGGGCCATGCCCAGCACACCGGCGGTGATCAGCACCGCATCGGCCACCGCGCAAAACAGCACCACCGGGCCCACGTGTTCGCGCCGCAGCCCCTGACGCAGCACAAACGCGTTTTGCGCCCCAATGGCCACGATCAGGCCCAGGCTCAACACCAAACCCTGCACAAACACAGGCCCCACACCATTTGAAAAGTTCATGGGGGTGCAGCTTGCCTGCGCCCGATGGTTAAGACAAACTGCATTTCCTACACCCAATGAAGCAAAACTGAATTCATGCTGGACTACACCTCCCTGTTTGCCCTGGCCGCCGTGGTGCGCGAAGGCAGCTTTGAGCGCGCGGCCCGCGCCCTGCACGTGACACCGTCGGCGGTGTCGCAGCGCATACGGCTGCTGGAAGAACGCGTGGGCTGTGCGCTGGTGGTGCGCGGGCACCCCTGCACCGCCACCGACACCGGACTGCGCCTGTGCCAACACGCCGACCGCGTGCGACTGCTGGAGCAAGACCTGCACGACAACCTGCCCAGCCTTGCGCCCGAGGGCGTGGCCCGCCCCACCCTGCCCATTGCGGTGAACGCCGACAGCCTGGCCACCTGGTTTGCCCCCGCCGTGGCGGCGTTTGCCGCGCAGGCCCCGGTGCTGGTGAACGTGGCGGTGGACGACCAAGACCACACCGCCGAGTGGCTGCGCAGCGGCGCGGTGCTGGCCGCCGTGACGGCCCACGCCACCCCGGCCACCGGCTGCAACAGCCGCCCGCTGGGGGCCATGCGCTATGTGGCCGCCGCCAGCCCGGCCTTTGTGGCGCGCCACTTTGCGGCTGGTGTGCAGGCCCAAAGCCTGGCGCAGGCCCCGAGCCTGAAGTTCAACGCCAAAGACACCCTGCAAACCCGGTGGGTGCAAGGCCTGTGCGGGCAACACGTGGAGCTGCCCAAACACACGCTGCCGTCATCCACCGCGTTTGTCACGGCGGCACTGGCGGGCATGGGCTGGGGCCTGCACCCCGAAGCCCTGGTGGCCCCCCACCTGGCCACCGGCACGCTGGTGGCGCTGGTGCCCGGCACACCGCTGGACGTGTCCCTGCACTGGCAACAAGCCCGCGCCACCTCCACGTGGCTGGACGGTTTGACGCGAGACGTGGTGGCCGCTGCGCGGGCGGCGCTCACTCAAGACCGAGCAACACCACCGGATCAGCGGGCCACGTCCGTTTCAAGCAACAAACGGACATAGCGCGAATAAGGCATGCCCTTTGCCTTGGCTTTGGCCTTCAATGCCTCCAGCAAGCCTGTGGGCAGGCGCATGTTGAGTGCGGCCGTTTTGTGTTCAAACTCGAAAGACATGGGCTTGAACCCCGACAGGTCGTACTGGGTCAGGTCGGCTTCGTCGACAAACCGCTCGGCATCGGCATCGCTGATCAACGACGGCATGGCTTTAGTGGCTGCGTTCATAAAGGTCAACCTCTTTCTGGTGCATGTACCGGGCACTGATAGGACGCAGCAGGTGTTGGCCCGAGACCTCCCGCCGCATGAAAACCAGAAACACGTACCGCCCGGCCAAGGTTTTACCGATGGCCCTCATCCGAGGTTCACCGGGATGAGGGTCTGCCATGACGGCGGGGGCACCAGACAACACCTGCTCGATTTCCGACTGGGACAAGCCGTGCTTGCCGCACTTGGGCCAGTTGCCTTCATCCCAGTCGAACCCGCTGATCTTCATGCGTTGATTTTATGCGTTTGTCTACACATTTGTAATGCAGACAACCCAACACTTCACACCACCGAAATCGCCCGAAAGTCGTTCACGTTGGTGTGGGTGGGGCCAGCCCGCTAGCCGACGTATTGCGGCTTGATCAGCCCTAAGGATGATGTTCAAAACACGGTTGACGCTGGGCACTGAGGCGAGAAACTCCACACTGTGACAAATTCGGCGCGTTTCAGACCTCAAACAAGGGCATTTCGCCCTTGTGGATGGCCCCTTGGCCACCTGCAGACGCACCCACCCCTGCAAAAGCCTGCGTCGCGCCATCCACAGATTGGAGAGCGCGAACAGCGTGTGCAACTGCGCCGTGTTCTTGGCCAACCCCCGGTAGCGCACTTTCATGTGCCCGAACTGGCGTTTGATGACCCGAAACGGGTGTTCCACCTTGGCGCGTATTCGGGCTTTGACGTGTTCAAGTTTGTCCAGGATGGCACCCCTCGGACTGTCCTTGTCCAGCGCTTTGCGTTTGCCCGGGCGCATGGCCGCATGCCAATTGGCCTCAATGCCTTGAACTTCTTCGCGTTTGGCAACGCCCACCACGGTGTGAACCAGGCCCAGGAGAAGTGAACCGCCCCGGGGCGGTTCACTTCGCATCATTCGCTTTTGATGTTGACCGCCTTGATGAGCGCCCTCATGATGGCCGCCTCTTGAGCCACCCTCGTGCTCAGCCCTTCAGGGGCAGTACCCACAGCATTCCACCCGCCCTGGATGAACAGGCGTTGCCGAACATCCGGGTTGCGCATCAATTTGGGCACTTCCTGCGCAAGCCGCTGTTGTGCGGCGTTTGACAAACTGGCGGGGCCAATCAGTGCTGTCCACACCTCCAAATTGAAGTCTTTGATGGCCAATTCGCTCAGAGAAGGCACTTCGGGTGCCAGCGTGCTCCGGCCCCCAGTCAACCCAACCATCTGCAATCGCCCGGATTTCACATGAGGCATGGCCAGGCCGGGTGGCACCAACGCCATCTGAATGTGCCCGCCCAGCAAACCGGTGATCACCGCAGGATTTCCCTGAAACGGGATGTGCACGGGCTTCATGCCCGGTACTTTGGATTTGAGCAGCTCCATCCCCAAATGCGCCACAGACCCATTGCCCACTGAGCCATAGTTCCATTGATCCGCGTTTTGTGCCGCCGTGGCAAAGAATGCCTTACCTGTCGGCAAGTCAGCGCGCGTGACCAACGCCAATGGTGAGGTCGTGAGCAAACTCAGGTAGCTGAAATCCCGAGCCGGGTCATACGGCAGTGCCGAATTCAGAATCTTGGCCGACGTGAGGTTGCCGTTGATCACGACACCCAGTGTGTGGTCATCAGATGCTTTGGCGACCAAATCTGCGGCGATGTTGCCGGAGGCACCAGCTCGGTTTTCAACAATGACGGGCTGGCCCAATACACCCGCCAAACCGTCTGCCAATGCCCTTGCGGCGCTGTCAGGGGTTGAGCCAGCAGGGAACCCCACCAGAATGCGAACGGCACGGGTGGGCCACGTGGCGGGTTGCGCCTGAGCAAAAGCGGGTATGCACGCCAACGCGGCGGCAACAAAGGCTCGGTTGAAATGGCTTCGTTTCATGGGGTGATCTCCTGGTTTTGGGTTTTCTGTTAACGGTCCAAGCCGAGGTAAGCCCCGGCAGAGGCCAGCTCGCGCTGCAGTTGTTGAACGTCGATGGCCCTGGGCGTGGTGTTTTGAGCCACAGCCATGGCGGCTGCAGCCCCTGCCGCTTGCCCCATCGCAAAACACGCGCCGGATACCCGCGCAGCAGACTGGCCGCCGTGGGTCATGGATGCGCAACGCCCAGCCACCATCAGGTTGGACTGTCCTTTGGGCAGCAGCATCCGGTAAGGCAAGTGATTGAACCCCCGGCAATTCGGAATGTCTTGCCACTTGAAGTGAATGTTGCCTGCGATGTGCTCTTCAATCATCCAGCCGTTCACGCCAATGCTGTCTTCAAAGCTGGCGCATTCGAGGACATCCTGCTCAGTCAGTTGGTAGTCGCCCAGCACACGGCGTGTTTCACGAATCCCGACTTGCGGGGCAATCTCCAGCAGGTATGACTGGTCAAAGCCCGGTGCGTAGGTGCGCAGAAAGCTGAAGAATTCCACGATTTGCTTGCGCCCAAGCACTTCGGCGTCACTCAGTTGCCGCGCATCGGTCCCATCTACGGGACTTCCGTCTGCATTCGCCAGTTGCGTCACGTTGGCCCGCCATTCGGCGGGGTTCTTTTGCGGCCGGATGATGGGTGTTTTACGCGGGAAACGCTTGCCATCCTTCTCGGCCTTTTCCATGAGGGCACCAAAATGGTTCCAGGCATCTCCGGCTTTGCCAGCATCCACGCCGTGTACCCGGAACATGGTGGAGGGGTACATCATCTCCTCTCCGTCCTCAGATTCACGCCCTTTTTCAAAGGATGCACCAGCTTGGGCGGCCAGATCGCCATCCCCCGAGCAATCGATGAATACCTTGCCCACAATGGCCTGTCGGCCAGATTTGGTCTCCACCAGCAGCGCTTTGATGGCACCGGGGCCATGCATCAGCACACCAACGGCCTGCGCATGGAACAGGATGTGTGCACCGCTGGACAGCACCAACTCATCGGCAGCCACTTTGAACACCGCGTTGTCGTAGGCTTGGGCGGCGATCTTGTTGCCAAACAGATGGTGGGGTTCATTCAGCCCCCCCAGCTCGCGCATCTTGCCAAGAAGCACATCTGCCAGCCCATGCACCACTTGCTGGATGGTTCCGTTCACATTGGCATGCAAACCACAAAAGTTGGTCACTCCCGCTGCCGTTCCCATGCCGCCCAGAAAGCCATAGCCCTCCACCAGCAGGGTACGGCTGCCACCGCGCGCAGCAGCTGCGGCCGCCATGATTCCAGCGGGGCCACCACCCAAAACCACCACATCAAATTCGCCAAACACGGGGGTCAGGCGGCGAGGCTCTTCGAGGCTTGTCATCGGATGGCTCATGGCAGTCATTTTCTGTTCTGGTTGACAT
Source organism: uncultured Hydrogenophaga sp. (assembly GCA_964342395.1). Classification (GTDB taxonomy): domain Bacteria; phylum Pseudomonadota; class Gammaproteobacteria; order Burkholderiales; family Burkholderiaceae_C; genus UBA2334. The sequence continues at coordinate 64,079 of CAYFFJ010000002.1, read as the reverse complement.
GGGCAATCGTAAATATGCATCAAAATAAAAACAATTTACCAAAATGAGAGGATAGTATTCTCGAATCGAGAACAAAAATGGACACCCTCACCAACCTGAAAGCCTTTCTGGCCGTCGCCCGCACGGGCAGCTTTGCTGCTGCCGCAAGGGAATTGAAGGTGGCGCCTTCTGTGGTGACCAAGCGCATCAGTCAAGTTGAATGGCAACTCAAGACACCGCTGTTTGAGCGCAGCACGCGCAAAGTCAGCCTCACGGCCACCGGGCTTCGGCACTTGCCGTCGGTCCAGCGCTCTGTGGCAGACATGGATGAGTTGTTCGCGGAAATACCGTCTGAGGGGGGAGACCTGCAAGGCAATATCCGAATCAAATCACCAGGCACTTTGGCGGTTCAACTGCTTGGCCCCCTGCTGGAGCGGTTTCAACAGCGCTACCCCTTGGTGAATTTGGAGCTTTTGACGCTGGATCGTTCCGTCAACCCGGTGGACGAGGGTTTCGATGTGGCGTTGACCTTGATGCCCGATACCTATGCTGGGGTGATTGAAGTACCGCTGCGCCCCATGCCAAGGATTCTGTGTGCCAGCGCTGCTTATCTGGAACGCAAGGGCGTACCGCAGCATCCCCGTGATTTGGTGCAGCACGACATCCTGAATTTTTTGCCTACTGGCACGACTTGGTTGTTTGAAAGTGCTGCGGGTGAAGTTCAAGTGCGTTTGCAACCGCGACTGAACACAAACGAGGGTCAACTGATTCGAGCCAGTACGTTGGCGGGCAATGGCATGGCGCGCTTGAGCGACTATTTATGCAAGCCGCATCTGGCATCTGGAGCCTTGGTGCCGCTGTTGGTCGATTACCCGATCAAGCAGTTGTGGTTCAAAGCCTTGGTGCCGGAAAACCGGATACAGGTTGCAAGGGTTCAAGCGTTGCTGGAGTGGATCAAGTCGGGAGCAATTGATTCATAGCGGCCTGTTCACTGGTCATCGCGAAATCCCGGTTTTCGGTCGATCGCCGTTGGTGAACTGGATGGCAACGAACGGATCCATCCGCCTTCAGAAACCACTCACACCAGCTGGTTCTGGGTTGACTTTCTGGCCCAAGCTTTTGCCAACAGCCACCCTACTTCGGGCGGGCGTCCTCCGTGGTCAGCGGCTTGCCTCCCGAGCCCCACCAGCCACTGCGAATCTCCTGGATCACGCAACGCGTCATGGGCCGGAAGCCCTCGCCACCCACCTGAACCACCGCCTCGGTAAGGGCAGCGATCAGCGCGTGTTTTTTGTCGTCGGGCAACACACCCTCAATGATCTTGACATCGATGAATGGCATGAGGTAACTCCTATTCGATGGTGGCGACGGTGTCGAACGCCAGCCGAGGCCCGCGCGGGCGCAAGGCCGAGGCATCACCATGACCGAGGTTGACCAGGAAGTTCGAGCGGTAGCGCCCGTCGGGGAAGAAACTGCGGTCCAGCGCCTCTGCATCGAAGCCGCTCATGGGGCCACAGTCCAACCCCAACAGGCGTGCGGCGACCAGCAGGTAGGCGCCCTGCAGGCTGCTGTTGCGCAACCCCACCGCCTGCGCAAGCGCGGGCTGGCCGTCATATGGCGCGGCGGCCGTGGGCATGTGCGGAAACTGGGTTGCCAGGTGCTCGTGGAAGCGGCTGTCCTGCGCCACGATCACCGTCACTGGCGCCCCCATGGCCTTGTCCACGTTGCCCGGTGCCAAACAGGCACGCAGCCTGGCCTTGGCCTCGGGACTGCGCACGAAGACGTAACGCGCGGGCTGGCAGTTGGAGGCCGTGGGACCCCATTTGGCAAGGTCGTAGAGGGCTCTCAAGGTCTCGTCCGAAACGGGTTCATCTCGGAATTTCGAGAAAGTCCGGGCCGCTGAAAATGCCTGTTCGGCTGGGGAAATCGGTTGCGGGTTCATCAATCGTCCATAGGGTTGAACGGTCAGGCTGCTGTGTACGCCGTCTTGACCGTGGTGTAGAACTCGGCGGCATGGCTGCCCTGCTCGCGTGGCCCCACGCTAGAGCCTTTGCGTCCGCCGAAAGGCACGTGGTAGTCCACACCTGCGGTGGGCGTGTTGACCATCACCATGCCAGCCTGCGCCTGGCGTTTGAAGTGGTTCGCGTGCTTCAGACTGGTGGTGCAAATGCCGCTGGACAGGCCAAAGGGCGTGTCGTTGGCGATCGTCAAGGCTTCCTCGAAGCCGCTTGCGCAAATCACGTTGGCCACGGGTCCGAACACCTCCTCGCGACTGATGCGCATGGCGTTGTGGGTGCCGGTCAACAGCGCCGGGGTGAGGTAATGGCCGGGCTGCCCCAGGTCGTTGGTGGCGCGGTGCTCGCCGCCAAAGGCCAGCGTGGCGCCTTCGGCCTGCGCGATGCGGATGTAATCCAGGTCCACCGCCAGCTGCCGCTCGTCCACCACCGGACCGATGTCAGTGCCCGAGCGGCGCGCGTCGTCCACCTTGAGCTGTTTCAAGCGGTCCACCACGGCCGCGACAAAACGGTCGTGGATGCCGGATGTCACGATCAGGCGGCTCGACGCGGTACAGCGCTGGCCGGTGGCATAAAAAGACCCCATGACCGCGCATGGCACCGCCACCGACAGATCGGCATCGTCCAGCACCACCAGCGGGTTTTTGCCCCCCATTTCCAGCTGAAACTTGGCGCCGCGCGCCGAGCAGGCCATGGCAAGGCGCTGGCCGGTGGCCACGGAGCCGGTGAAGCTCACCCCCGCCACGCGCCAGTCTTCCACCAGTGCCGGACCGATCTGTGCGCCCACCCCCATCACCAGGTTGAACACCCCCGGTGGCAGGCCGCTGCGGGAAAGAATATCTGCCAGCACCCACGCCGAACCCGGCACCAGCTCTGCGGGTTTGAAGACCACACAATTGCCAAAGGCCAATGCGGGCGCTATCTTCCATGCCGGAATTGCAATGGGGAAGTTCCAGGGCGTGATCACGCTCACCACGCCCAGCGGTTCGCGCGTCACCTCCACCGAAATACCAGGCCGCACCGAAGCCAGCAACTCGCCACGCTGGCGCAATGCTTCGCCGGCAAAAAATTTGAAAATGTGTCCGGCGCGGACCACCTCGCCAATCGCCTCGGGCAATGTTTTGCCCTCTTCGCGGGCCAACAGATCGCCCAGCTCGGCGCTGCGCGCCAAGATCTCGGTACCGGCCTTGTCGAGAACGTCAAAGCGCTGTTGCGGCCCAGATTGGGACCAACCAACGAACGCTGCCGCCGCCGCGTCCACCGCAGACCGTGCCTGCGCCTGGTCGGCCTGCGCGTACTGGCCAATCACGTCACGCGTGTCCGAGGGGTTGGTGTTGGGCACGCTGTGCGCACCCGCCACCCATTCGCCGCCGATGAAGTTGCGATTGTGTGCCATCACAGACGCCCCGGGCCATGTCGGCGAAAGCGCGCTTGCCATTCGTCCAACGGCATGTAGCTGGGATCGTCGCGCACCATCGCATAAGTCTCGGCCAACAATTCTTCTGTGCTTTTGTCCAGATCGAGTGGCGTGCCGTAGGGTTGGTTCACGTAATACGGCGTGTCCAGATAGACCTCAACGCGGTTGCCCTCGGGGTCAAAGTAGTACAGCGACCACGCATTGCCATGGTTCATGGGACGCAGTTCGGTGGCGCCCAAGGCTTGGGCCTTGTCCCGGTTCCAGCGCAATTCCGCCAGGTCGGGTACCAGGAAAGACACCTGCATGATGGTGCTGACCTTGGCGTCAAGGGACCGCCCTTCGGAAAGCACAATCTGGTGGTGCTGATCCTCGGATGCACTCATGAAAACCAGTCGGTTGCCAAAGTTCTTGCCCAGGCCTTCATCGGTGATGGTGAGTTTGAACACCTGGGTGTAGAAATCCACCATCTTGTCCAGGTCGTAGACGAAAAAGCCAAAGTGGGCGGGTGTGGGGCGGGTCACGTTCATGGGGTTGATCCTTCTCAGTCTTTCTGGATTTTTGCGTCTTTCACCAGTTGCGCCCAGCGCTTCAGGTCGCCATCGATGGTCGCCTGCAGTTCTCTGGGTGTGCTGGCATGCACGTCGCCACCGGTGGCTTCCGCCAACTTGGCGCGCAAGGTGGCGTCTTGCAACACAGTGGCGACTTGTGCGTTGAGCCGATCGATCACGGGCTGGGGCGTACTGGACGGCGCCAGCAACGCCGTCCAAGACCGCACCTCGAAGTTCGCCACCCCCTGTTCGGCCACCGTGGGCACTTCGGGCAGGCCGCCCCAGCGGGTACTGCCGGAGGTCGCGAGCGCACGCAGCTTGCCCGCCTTGACCTGTGGGAGTGCAGCCGTCGGCGCAACCACCACAAAATCGATTTCGTTGCCCAGAAGGGCTGACACCGATGCGCTCTCGCCGCGGTAGGGCACATGTGTCAACGCAGCACCCGCTCGGTTGGCCAGCAACTCGCCTGTCATGTGCTGCCCGGTCCCGATGCCGGCAGACCCGAAGGTCATGGGGTTGGGGCGGCGCTTCGCCGCTTTGAGCAAATCGCTCAAGCTGTTGTGCGGACTGGCCGCGCCCACAACCACAAGGAACGGGAACGAGGTCAGGGCTGAGATCGGTTGGAACGACTTGGCGGTGTCATAGGGCAGCTTGTCGTAGAGCACACCAGCGATGGCATGCCCCCCCGTGGCCAGCAACAGGTTGTAGCCATCTGGCTTGGCCGATGCCACTGTGGCGGCGGCAATGGTGCCGCCCGCACCAGCCTTGGGCTCAACCACCAGCGGTTGCCCCAGGCCCTTGGCCAGTTCGGTGGCCACCAGACGCGCCACCACGTCTGCGTTGCCGCCTGCGGCAAAGCCGTGCAGCACACGGATCGGGCGTTCGGGATAGGCCTGGGCATTGGCTGCGGGCGCCCCTAGCAATTGAAGAGCCAGCACGACGCCCGTGCAGAGATGTGTGAAGGAACGTTTTTCCACGGCCTTGTCTCCTATTTTTTGAGGTTTGATCACAGGGGTGCCTGTTCAACGCTGTTGCGCAAAATGCCGATGCCTTCGATCTCCACTTCCACCACATCGCCCGGCACCATGAAGCGTGGCGGCTTCTTGCTCCAGCCCACGCCACCGGGTGTGCCAGTGACAATCACGTCGCCGGGCACCAGGGTGAAGATGGTCGAGGCATAGGCGATCTGCTGCGCCACGGAAAAAATCATGTCGCCAGTGGTGGTGGACTGCATCTGCTCGCCGTTGAGCCGGGTCACCAGCTTGAGTGAACGGTCAGGGGCCATTTCGTCTGCGGTCACCATCCATGGACCGAAGGCCCCGGTGGACTCGAAGTTTTTGCCCGCTGCAATCGACTTGGCGTGGAACTGCCACTCACGGACGCTGGCGTCGTTGTAGATCGAGTAGCCAGCAATGTGCTCGTGGGCGCGGGCTTCGGGAATGTTGCGCCCGGGTTTGCCAATGACCACCGCGAGCTCCCCTTCCCAGTCCAGCGAGTCCGAACAATGTGGACGCAAGATGGGTTGGCCGTGTGCCACCTGCGAGCGCCAGACGCGCAGAAAAATGGGAGGGAAGGCGGACAGCTCGCGGTCCAGACCGGCAGCCACCACCTCGCGGTGGTGGTCGTGGTAGTTGCGAATCGCGCAGACGATTTTTTCGGGGTGGGGGATCACCGGCAGGAAGCGGATGCTCGACAGCGGAAGGTCGGTCGGCACGCCCGCAGCGTCGGCGGCCGCGTGCGGCGTGCGACCGGCCGCGATGTAGGCCTGCAGCGTGGGGTATTGCGGGTAGGCACGGCCGAAATCGGCAATGTGCTCGCCCACAACAGCCCCCCAGGAGGCGCGGCCTTGGTGTTCAAACGACAGCAGTTTCATGTGATGCTTTCAAAAAAAGGAAAGGGTGAGGTGGCAGAGCCGATGGCCTGTGGAAAAAGATCAGGCATCCGGCACGGGGCCCTTGCGCAAGCGGGCCAGTACCGGTTCGGTGTGGGCGCCCAGCGCGGGCGCAGCCCAGCGGTACTGCACCGGTGTGCGCGAAAAACGCAGCGGGCTGGCCACCGCAGGGGCCGTGCCGGCGAGCGGATGCGGCAGGTCCACGCGCAGGCCGCGCGCCTGCACATGCGGGTCAGCAAACACCTGCTCCAGCGTGTTGATCGGTCCGCAGGGGACGTTGGCGGTTTCAAGCGCACCGATCCACTGCGCGGTGGTCCGCTGCACCGTGACCTGGCGCAGCAGAGGCACCAACTCGCCACGGTGCGTCACGCGCGCTGCGTTGGTGGCAAAACGCGGATCGGCAGCCCACCCGGAGTGGCCAGCCACGCGGCACAGCGAAGCGAACTGGCTGTCGTTGCCCACGGCGAGAATCATCTCGCCGTCGGCGGTGGGGAAGGACTGGTAGGGCACGATGCTCGGGTGGGCATTGCCCAGGCGCTGCGGCGACTCGCCGGTGACCAGGTGGCTGAGCGCCTGATTGGCCAGGCACGACACCTGCACGTCGAGCAGGGACAGGTCGATGTGCTGACCCAGGCCCGAGCGCTCGCGCCAGGCCACCGCAGCCAGGATGCCGGCCACCGCATGCAGGCCGGTGAGCACGTCGGTCAGCGCCACGCCCACTTTCATCGGACCGGCGCCGTCTTCGCCATCGGGCACGCCGGTCAGGCTCATCAGCCCCCCCATGCCCTGCACCATGAAGTCGTAACCGGGGCGCTGCGCGTAGGGTCCGGTCTGGCCAAAACCGGTGATCGAGCAATAGATCAGTCGCGGGTTCAACGCGCTCAGACTGGCGCAGTCGAGCCCGTAACGGGCCAGGCCACCGACTTTGAAGTTCTCTATCAGCACATCCGATTGCAGCGCGAGCTCGCGTATCTGACGCTGGCCTTCCGAAGTGGCCATGTCAAGAGCAACTGATTTCTTATTTCGGTTGGTGCACAGAAAGTAGGCCGACTCGACGTCATGTCCCTGCGGGTCCTTCAGATAGGGCGGCCCCCAGCTGCGGGTGTCATCGCCTCGTTCCGGATGTTCGATCTTGATCACCTCGGCCCCCATGTCGGCCAGCATCTGGCTGGCCCAGGGACCGGCGAGCACGCGCGAGAGATCGAGCACCTTGAGGTAGGAGAGTGCACCGTCGGCAGCGGGGGCAAGGGGGGCGGTGACGGGGTTCATGATGCAAAGGCCTGCAGGCCGGTTTGTGCGCGACCGAGGATCAATGCGTGAATGTCATGCGTCCCCTCATAGGTGTTGACCACCTCCAGGTTCACCAGGTGGCGGGCCACCCCGTATTCGTCGCTGATGCCGTTGCCACCGAGCATGTCGCGCGCGACACGGGCGATGTCCAGCGCCTTGCCGCAGCTGTTGCGTTTGAGCAGGCTGGTGAGCTCCACCGAGGCGGTGCCGGCGTCCTTCATGCGGCCAAAGCGCAGGCAACCCTGCAGCCCCAGCGCGATCTCGGTCTGCATGTCAGCCAGCTTTTTCTGCACCAGCTGGTTGGCCGCGAGCGGGCGGCCGAACTGCTGTCGGTCTAGCACGTAGCGGCGCGCGCGGTGCCAGCAGTCTTCGGCCGCGCCGAACGCGCCCCAGGCGATGCCGTAGCGCGCACTGTCCAGGCAAGTGAACGGACCTTTCAAGCCGCGCACACCGGGCAGCAGGTTCTCAGCCGGCACGAACACCGCGTCCATCACGATGCCGCCGGTGACCGAGGCTCGCATGCCGACCTTGCCCTCGATCACGGGCGCACTCAGGCCCTTCCAGCCTTTTTCCAGGATGAAGCCGCGGATCTGGTCGCGCCCGCTGTCCTCGTCGGTGAGCTGGGCCCAGACCACGAACACGTCAGCGATGGGGCTGTTGGTGATCCACATCTTGGCGCCGCTCAGGCTGAAGCCACCGGGCACGCGGGTGGCACGGGTGGACAGGCTGGCCGGGTCGGAGCCGCTGTCGGGTTCGGTGAGGCCGAAGCAACCGATCCACTCGCCCGAAGCCAGGTGCGGCAGGTAGCGCTGGCGCTGGGCGTCGCTGCCGAAAGCGTGGATGGGCAGCATCACCAGGCTGGACTGCACGCTGAGCATGGTGCGGTAGCCCGAGTCCACGCGCTCGATTTCGCGGGCGATCAGGCCGTAGCAGACGGAGTTCAAACCTGCGCCGCCATGGGAGATCGGCAGCGTGGACCCGAGCAGGCCGAGGGCGCCCATCTCGCGGAACAGGACAGGGTCGGTGCGGCCTTCGCGAAAGGCCATCAGCACGCGCGGCGCGAGCTCGGATTGCGCGTAAGCCGCAGCGGCGTCGCGGACAGCGCGCTCGTCGGCGTCGAGCTGCTGTTCGAGCAAGAACGGGTCGTTCCAGAGAAAGGGAGTGGTGGACATGGATGACGGTCTGAAAGAAAGGTCAGAGCTGGCAGGCGAAGCTGGCCGCGGCTTCGGTGTCGCCGGCGGTATAGCGCGCCAGCAACGGGTAGGGACAGAGCGGGCGGGTGCGGGTGAAACGGAACACGTTGGCCAGTTCGCTACCCTGTTGCAGGGTGGCGAGCGTGGCGCTGAACAAGGCAAACGGTGTGTGCATGGGTGTTGTCTCCGACGGGTGCAGAGGTCTGCACGGGTGTCAATTTTTTGAAGTGCGATAAACGAACTTCGTGATTGACTTTTCAGAAATGTACGACCCAAAATTGCCAGTATCAACCGATTTGTTTGCAATCATTAGTGCAAAAAACGCACTCCGAAAATCAAAATGACCTCACGACGCAAAATTCCCAGCACCGCCGCCCTGAGCGCCTTCGAGGCCGCAGCGCGGCACTCAAGCTTCACCGAGGCGGCCGAAGAGCTGTCGCTGACCCAGAGCGCGATCTGCCGCCAGATCGCGGGGCTGGAACACTTTCTGGGCGTGAGCCTGTTCCGGCGCTCGCGTCGAGGCGTGCTGCTCACCGAGGCCGGTGTGGCCTACCACCGACAGGTGTCGCGGCATCTCGATCAGATCGAACTCGACACCCTGAACCTCATGACGCGGGGTGGACGCGGGGGCAGGCTGGAGCTTGCGGTGGTGCCCACATTCGGCACACGCTGGCTGCTGCCTCGGCTGGCCGGGTTTGCGAAGCAGCACCCCGACATCACGCTCAACCTTTCCAGCCGCACGCGACCGTTCTTGTTCGACGACACCGTGATGGACGCCGCGATCTACGCGGGCGATGGCCATTGGCCAGGTGCCGTCACCACGCACCTGATGCCCGAAACCCTGGTGCCTGTGTGCAGTCCCGCACTGGTTGCACCGCGCAAAAAGCTCACCCCGCAACAGCTCTCGGAACTTCCTTTGCTGCAGCAAAGCACCCGGCCCTACGCTTGGAGACAGTGGTTTGAGTCAATTGGCTACCTTCCCGGCAATGAATTGGCCGGTCCACGCTACGAGCTGTTCTTCATGTCGCTGCAAGCCGCAATGGTGGGGCTTGGCGTGGCGCTGGTACCCGAATACGACCTGGGCGACGACCTGACATCGGGCCGTCTGGTGATACCGGTGCATCACTTCTGCCCCAGTGACCGCGCGTATTACCTGTCGATCCCCGAACGCAAGGCCGACAACCCGGTGCTGGAGGTCTTCAAAGCCTGGCTCATCGAAGAGATGCAAACCTATATCGCCAGTGCAGAACAGGCGCGACTGATCAGCAACCGCGCCCCGCCAGCTTGAGCACACACCGGTTCTTTCAACCCTTCAACAAAGTCAGCAGACAGTATCGGCTTGATTGCGGTGATGTGCGCGTGGGGCGCTCACTCAGGTTTGAACCCTGCGCCACGAAGCAAATCGGCACTTTCGATCACATAGGCACCCGTGAACCGTTTGAACTCTTCAGGTGTTTCTTTGACTGGGTCAATGCCCAGCTGTTCAAACGCCCCGGCTTTGACCAGCTGGGTGACTGCCTCGTTGGCGGCTTTGTTCAGCATTTGAATCCGGTCTTCCGGCGTGTTTTTGGGGGCCCACAACCCGTACCAGGAGGTGGCCACAAAGCCGGGGAAACCGCTTTCAACCGCAGTAGGCACCTGGGGCATCACGGGGCTGCGTTTGGCAGAGGTCACCACAATGGGTTTGACACGCCCGCTTTTGGCCATGTTTTGCAAGGAAACAATGGAGTCGATCAGTATTTGTGCATGGCCCCCGGCCACATCTGTCAACGCGGGGGCAGTTCCTTTGTATACCGCTGTGGTGATGGGGACATTGACATTCTTCGCAAACATCAGGGTGCCCAAGTGGCTGGCTGCCCCCAAAGCGGGCAACCCAGCTGTCCAACGCTCGGGCTGCGCCTTGACCGCAGCCATGACTTCTTTGAGCGTGCTCTGGGGGTAATTGGGCGGAATCACCATCATCAATGGGGCTTCGCCCACGCGAGCGATGCAGCTGAAGTCGGTCAGGGGGTCGTACGGCGGATGGGCCATCACAGACTTTGCCAGCACATGGGTAGAAGCTGAAAACAACAAAGTCTGGCCATCCGGGGCTGCGGCCTGAACGGCTTTCCCCCCAATGGACCCGTTGGCACCCGGGCGGTTTTCCACCACAAAGGGCACATTGAGGTGGGTTTGCATCTGCTTGGCCAGCAAACGGGCTGCGTTGTCCACGCCACCCCCTGCCGCAAAGGGAACGATGATTTTGAAAGGCCCCTCAGGGAACTTGCCTTGTGCCACTGCCACGGACGTGGCAAGGGCGGTGGCTATGGCCAGTATCAGACGGAAATGCTTGCGCATGGCTTGTCTCGCTTTCTCAATAGGGTGGGCAAAAAGAATTGGGTCAAGTGCATCAGGTGCGGTACGCCTGTCCCCATTGGCGAGATCCCCCGAACAACGGGGCCTCCTGCGAGGGGCCATGAAGGGCTGCATACGACGCCAGGGTTTTGGTCAGCCGGGCCAGCAACCAAGTGGCAGCTGTGGCGTCCGCGTCGTCGTCTTGCAGGCGGCGCAGGCAGTCGCGAATGGGGTGGGCTTGTTTGGCCATGGGGCCACTGGCCAGCAACAGGGCTATCACGGCGGTCTCGCCCAGCCGCTCGCTTTCGGCCCACAGGTAGTCGCCAATGTCACGCTCGAAGTCTTCGAGCGTGACGCTCACGCCTGCCATGGAGCAGGCGCAGCCCAGTGCCACATGCTGGGTAGACAACCTGTGCCACAGATCGGCCAGCCGACTGGCCTGTTGCTGGGTGGGGGTCATGACTGGCCGTGCTTCAATGGGGCTGGCTGGCGCGGCGGTGCTGGGTGGCTGCGGCGTTCACCGTGCCATCGACATGCAACACCACGCCATACAACTGTTCGGCTGCGGCTTGGCTCACGTAGCCCTCTTGCACGTCGTGTTGCACCTTGTCCACCGGGCGCTGATGCGGGTGGCCGAAACCACCGCCACCGCCCGACAGCATCTTGTAGGCATCGCCCCGCTCCAGCCGCACGTTGAAGATTTTGGCATTGGGCAAATCGTTGTTCCATGTGCCCTGTCGGCGAATGGCAATGCCATTGCCCGCAGCCTCGCCTCCCCCCTCCAGGCCCCAGGGCTTGCAGTGCATGCGGTCGATGCGGGTGGTGACCGAAAACGGCGACAACGCCTGCACCACCATTTCGGCGCCCAGCCCGCCCCGGTGTTCACCCGCACCGCCGCTGTCTTCACGGATGCGGTAGCTCTCCACCAGCACCGGGTATTTGGCTTCCAGTTGCTCGGTGGGGCTGTTGTGGGTGTCGCCGTCGTTGATGCACACCGTGACGGATACACCGTCTTCCCGGCTCTTGGCCCCCCAGCCGCCCCCCAATGGGCCAATGCCCACAATGAACAGGCGGCCGTCTTCCGGCGATATGCCGTGGATGTTGGGAAACACCAGGTCGGCATGGTGACCCGCAATGGAGCGGTGCGGAATGGCCGGTGCCAGCGCTTTGAAAATGGTGTCGATGACCGTCATGGGGAAGGTCATCCACACCCGCATGGGGTAGGGGCGCTCGGCGCTGATGACGGTGCCCATGGGCATGATCACTTTCAGCGGGCGAAAGCTGCCGTCGTTCACCGGGTAATCGGTGGGGGTGGTCAGGCACTTGTAGGCCACCTGGGCACAGGCAATGCCAGTGGTAAAGCCCGAGTTGTAAAACCCTTTCACCTGGCGGCTGACGTCAGACAGGTCCACCTCCATTTCGTCGCCCTTGACGGTGACCTTGACGCGAATGGGAATGCGCTTGCCCACTTCCAAGCCGTCGTCGTCCATGAACGATTCGGCCTCGTACACCCCGTCGGGAATGGACAAGGTGTTCTGCCGGGCCAGTGCTTCCGAGGCATCCATGATCTGGAGGATGGAGGCCTGCACCGCCTCGTTGCCATAGCGCTGCACCAGCTCAAGGAAGCGACGCTCTCCGGTGGTGATGGCGGTGATTTGCGCACGCAAATCGCCCAGCGCCCGTTCGGGCATGCGCACGTTCATGGCGATGATGTCCACCAAGTCTTGGTTGACCTTGCCAGCCGACTGGTATTTGACGATGGGCACCTGGATGCCCTCCGAAAAAATGTCGGTGGTGATCTGGCCCAGGCTGCCACCCACATCGAGCCAATGCGCCATACAACAGGTGAAACCAATCAGGCTTCCCTCATGAAACACCGGCATGGTGAACGTGAAGTGGTTCAGGTGGCTGCCGGTGGTGTAAGCATCGTTGGTGACCAGGATGTCGCCGGGGTGGATGTTTTCGTACCCGAAATGGCGAATTTTGGCCTTGACGGTCTCCGACATGCCCCGGATGAACATGGGCAACCCCAACCCGATGGACACGGTGTCGCCCTCTCGGGTGAACAGGCCCACGGTGAAGTCCAGCGCCTCGTAAATGATCAGGTTGTAGGCCGTGCGCATGAGGTTGGTTTTCATCTCCTCGGTCACGGCATACAAGCCGTTGCGCACGATTTCAACGATCACGGGGTCCACCTGCGCGGTGGTGTTCTGGATGACAGGGGTGCTCATGAGCGATCGCTCCCAATGGAAATTTGCAGGTTGCCGTAGAGGTCCACCTTCACGGTGTCACCCGGCTGGACGACGGTGGTGGAGGCGTGCTCCTCCACCAGCGCAGGGCCTTCGATCAGGTTGCCGCTCTTGAGCAGCTCGCGTTTGAACACGGGGGTGGCCACGTATTGCCCTTCGCTGCGGAAATACACCGCCTTGTGGGCGCGCAGGGCTTGGGGCTCTGGCGCAGCCTGCCCTTCTGCCACCGCGTTGCGGGGAGGTTTTTTCATGCGCCCCAGCACCGTCACACGCAGGCTGACGATGTCAGCCGCCTCTTTGGGGGCCGATGTGCCGTAGCGCACCTTGTGCACCTCGTCAAAGTGGTTTTTGATGGCTGCACGGTCTTGGCTCTGGAAGAACCGGTGCGGCAAATCCACGGTGACGGCATGTTCCTGGCCAAAGTAGCGCATGTCGGCCGCGCGCTCGAACACCAGCGCTTCGGGGCTGATTTGCGAAGCACCAATGGCCGCCCGGCCTTCGTTTTCCATGTCGGCGTAAATGGCCTCGATTTCGTCAAACGACAACCCGTCCAACCGGCGAAACACCGAACGCACGTAGTCGTAACGCAAGTCCGAAAACAACATGCCGTAGGCCGAGAAGTAGCCCGGCGCATGCGGAATCAGCACCTTGCGAATGCCGATTTCCCGCGCAATGGCCGAGGCGTGCAGCGGACCCGCCCC
>CAYFFJ010000002.1:0-50452 GCA_964342395.1 uncultured Hydrogenophaga sp. | reverse complement strand
CCCGCCCCGCCGTACACCACCATGGTGAAGCTGCCTGCGTCCAACCCACGCTCGGTGGTGACGGCTTTGACCGCATGGGACATTTGTGTGACAGCGATGCGCAAAATGCCATCAGCCGCCTTGGTGGCATCCAGCCCCAAAGGCGTGGCAATGTTGGCTTCCATGGCCTGGCGGGCACGGTCCAGGAACAGCGGCATTTCGCCGCCCAGAAAGTTGTGTTCGTCCAGCCTGCCCAAAATCAGGTTGGCATCGGTCACGGTGGGCTCGGTGCCACCGCGCCCATAGCAAACCGGACCTGGCATGCTGCCGGCCGACTGCGGCCCCACGCGCAGAGAGTTGCCCAGTTCCAGCCGGGCAATGGAGCCCCCGCCGGTGCCCACTTCGAAAATGTCCATCATGGGAATCTGGATGGGCAGGGCTTTTTCGTAGCCACCAATCAGGGCGCTGCCGGTGGTCAGCGGGCGACCTTCGCTGATAACCCCTGCCTTGGCGGTGGTGCCGCCCATGTCAAAGGCAATGGAGTCGGGCAAACCCAGCTGGGCACAAATGGCCTGCGCACCAATCACGCCGGCGGCAGGGCCTGATTCGAGCATGCGCACGCAATCGCGCCGGGCATGGGCCACCGGAAACAGGCCACCTGTGGACTGCACGGCGTAAAAGTCGCCCTTGAAGCCTTTGTTGTCCAGGTGCGTTTCCAGTTCGCCCAGGTACTCGGACACACGCGGCCCCACATAGGCGTTGGCCACGGCGGTGGACACCCGTTCAAACTCCCGGTATTCCTGCGACAGTTCGTGCGATGCCGTCACAAACGCACCGGGCAACTCCTCCTGAAGAATGGCCTTCACGCGGCGTTCGTGCGCCGGGTTGCGGTACGAATGCAGCAGCAACACCGCCACGGCTTCTATGCCCTGCCCTTTCAACTGGCGGGCCAGGTCGCGCACCACGGCTTCGTCCAGCGGTTTGTGCAAAGAGCCATCGGCCCGCAGGCGCTCGGGCACTTCGTGGCGCAGCGAGCGCGGCACCAACGGCACGTGCTTGGAAAAGAACAGGTTGTAGGCATCGGGCCGGTTCACCCGGCCAATTTCGTAAATGTCCCGAAACCCCTCGGTGATGAGCAGCGCGGTTTTGGCGCCGTTGCGTTCCAGCAAGGTGTTGATGGCAATGGTGGAGCCGTGCAAAAACAAGTAGCCGTTGGTCAGGTCAATGCCCGCGCCGTCCAGCGTGTTTTGAATGCCTTTGACCAGTTCACCGTGGGTGGACAGGGCTTTGCCAAAGGCGATGGCACCGGTGGCTTCGTCAAAGCAGGCCATGTCGGTGAACGTGCCGCCAATGTCCACGGCAATGCGCAAGGAGGTGGAGTAGTTTGCCATGTGTGTTCCTTTCATGCCGCAGCCACGGTGTTGCGCAAGGTGCCCAGGCCGGTGATTTCGACCTCGATCACATCCCCCGCCTTCATGTACAGCGGGGGTTCGCGCTTGTCGCCCACGCCGCCAGGGGTGCCGGTGGCAATCACGTCGCCGGGCGAGAGCCGGGTGAAGCCCGACAGGTATTCGATGATCACGGGCAGGGTGTAAATCAGGTCGGCCAGGCTGGCGTGTTGCATCACCTCGCCATTCAGCCGGGTTTGCAGGGTGAGTTGGTTCACGTCGGGCACCTCATCACGGGTAGCCAGGTAGGGGCCCAGCGGGCCAGTGGCAGGAAAATTTTTGCCCGGCGTCCACTGGTGGGTGTGGCGTTGCCAGTCGCGGGCAGTGCCATCGTTGAAGCAGGCGTAACCGGCAACGTGGCCCCAGGCATCGGCCTGGGAGATGTTGCGCCCGCCTTGGCCAATCACCACGGCCAGTTCGCCTTCAAAGTCAAAGCGCTGGGTTTCCCGGGGGCACGGCAAGGGCGCACCGTGTGCGCTCAGGCTGTCGGCAAAGCGGGTGAAGATGGCGGGGTGGTCGCTGTCGGGCCGCTTCATTTCGGCCACATGGGTCCTGTAGTTCAAACCCACACAAAACACCTTGCCAGGATTGGGAATGACGGGCAACAACCGGGCCGTGTCTGCTGCCACCGCCAAGCCACCCTGGGCGGTGGCCAACGCAGCCTCGGCCAATTGATTGGCCGCAATCGCCGATTTCAAATCGGGGTGCAATCGCTGAAAAGACGCTGGCACCTGCAACCAATGCCCATCGTCTTTCCACAAACCGTAGGTGGCTTGCCCGTCCACTTCAAAACTCGCAAAACGCATGTCGATTCCTCATGTTGATGACCCCAAAAACAGGTGCGGGGGGCATGGGAAGCGAGTCTAGGAAGGCTCATCTCATCCGCATAGAATGAAAACAGAGATTTCAGACATGCCAAAAAAGGCAACTCAAACATGCTCATCAATGAACTGCGTCTGTTCCTGGAAGTGGCTGAAGCAGGCAGCCTCACCAAAGTGGCGGTGCAGCGCCAAACCGTTCAGTCCCACATCAGCCGCCAGATCAGCGAGCTCGAAAAAACCTGCGGCGCACCGCTTTTTCGCCGCACGGGACGTGGCGTGGCGCTGACGGAGTTTGGGTTGCACGTCCAGATGCGGGCCCGCAAGTGGTTGAATGACAGCGAAGAGTTGATGTCTGACATTCGCAGCGCAGCCCTGTTGCCCATGGGCGAGGTGCGCGTGGGCATCATTCCTTCTGCGGGTCACCCCCTGATGACCCAGGTGTTCGGCCGCCTGCAAGCGGAACACCCACGCATCCGCCTCAACATCCGGGAGGGGCAAGGCAGTGAGCTGGACGCGCTGCTTGACATGGGCAGCGTCGACCTGGCCGTGCTGTTCCGGTACCGCCCCCCGTCGGGCGCAGATGAAGTGCTGCTGGGGGTGGCAGACACCTACCTGGTGTCCGCACCGGGCACGGCGCGTTTCGGCAAAAATGGCCTCGACTTCCAGATGCTGCGCGACCTGCCGCTGGTGCTGCCCCGCCCACCCTCACACTGGCGTTCCGTGCTGGACCAAACCGCACGCAGCATGGGGTTTGCGCTCAAGGCACAACTGGAGGCCGACTCCCTCAGGCTCCAAAAAGAAGCCGTGGCCTGCAACCCCCATTTGCACGCCCTGCTGGGGCCGTTCACCCTTGCGGAAGACGTGCAAGCGGGCCGGTTGATGGCTGCCAAAATTCGCCGCCCAGAATTGAAAAGGTACGTGACGCTGGCCTACCCGAAGCAGGGAAAAGCCAACCCCGCCACCAAAGCGGTGGCGGCGCTCATCCAATCGCTGGCCAGCGACTGGTGCGGCACGGGTGCCAGGGGTTTCACCGATGCCTAGGGCACTGGGGGCTGTTGGGGCGCGCTGCCCCAGGGAGATCACCCCACCCAAATCGCCCGAAAGTCGTTCACGTTGGTGTGTGTCGGGCCGGTGATGACCAGGTCGCCCAGCGGCTCGAAGAAACCATAAGCATCGTTGCGGGCCAGGTGCTCGGGCAGTTTCAGGCCTTGGGCGGCGGCGCGGGCCAGGGTGTCGGGCCCCAGGCGGGCACCGGCGTTGTCTTCCACGCCGTCGATGCCGTCTGTGTCGGCCGCCAGGGCCCACACGCCCGGGTGGCCTTGCAGCGCCTGGGCCAGGCCCATGCAGAACTCCCCTGCCCTGCCGCCCCGGCCTTTGGCCTGACCCGGCTCGCGGGGTGTCTGTTGGGTCTTGACCGTGACGGTGGTTTCGCCCCCGCTCAGGATGACGCACGGGGTTTGGAACGCGGTTTTGCCCTGTGCCGTGCTGCGGGCCAGGGCAGCGTGCACCTTGCCCACCTCGCGGCTTTCGCCCTCGATTTCGTCGCTGAGGATGTAGGCGTTCGCCCCCGCGTCGCGGGCCAATTGGGCAGCGGCCTCCAGGCTTTGCTGGGGCGTGGCAATCAGGTGGGTTTCGCAGCGGGCCAGCCGGGCATCGCCGGGCTTGGGGGTTTCCAGCGTGCCGTTGTGAAGCATGTCGGCCACTGGCGCAGGCAGGTCAATGCCATACCGCTTCAAAATTTGAAGCGCATCGGCGCAGGTGGTGGCGTCGGCCACGGTGGGGCCGCTGGCGATCACGCTCACGTCGTCGCCCGGCACGTCGCTGATGGTAAGGGTCACCACCCGTGCGGGGTAACAGGCCGCAGCCAGCCTGCCGCCTTTGATGGCCGACAGGTGTTTGCGCACGCAGTTCATTTGGGTGATGTCGGCCCCGCTGGCCAGCAACTGGCGGTTGATGCGCTGCTTGTCGGCCAGGGTCAGGCCCTCGGCGGGCAGGGTCAGCAGTGACGAGCCGCCGCCGGAGATGAGGCACAGCACCAGGTCGTGTTCGGTGAGGGGTGCGCCCTCCTGGCCTGTGGCCAGCGCCAGGATGCGCTGGGCGGCGGCCAGCCCGGCGGCGTCGGGCACAGGGTGGGCGGCTTCCACCACTTCAATCAGCTGGGGCATACCTTCGGCCCTGGGCGGCGTGTGGCCGTAGCGGGTGACCACCAGGCCAGACAGCGGTGCACCCGGCACGCCATGGCGCTGGCAGTGCCCGGCCCACAAGGCCTCCACCGCCTGGGCCATGGCCCCACCGGCTTTGCCCGCGCCCAGCACCAGGGTGCGGCCTTTGGACGAGTCGGGCGGCACGGGCAACCAGGCGGCGGTGTTGTGCAGCGGCAGGGCGCGGGCCACGGCCGCGTCGTACAACTGGCGCAAAAACGCGTGGGGGTGGGTGCTGAGAGCGGTGTGTGCGGCGGGCTTGGGCATGTTCATGACGGCGCGGGGTAGGGGGTCCCCCATTGGACCGCTCAGGCGAGCCAGGCCTTCGCACATCTCCCACCAAAAGCGGGCCATGCAGAATGCCACGATGACCGCTGGCACCCTGCTCATTGAAAACGCCACCTGCGTGGCCACGTTCGACCACACCACGCCCACCCTGAGCACCGAGCTGCGCAACGCCAGCGTGTTCATTCGCGGCCACCGCATTGCCTGGGTGGGCCCCGCGGCAGAGCTGCCGCCCGAACTGGCCGCCGAACACGCGGCCGCCCAAGGTGACACCCTGAACGCGCAGGGCCACTTGGTCACGCCAGGGCTGGTCAACACCCACCACCACATGTACCAGAGCCTGACCCGCGCCATACCCGCCGTGCAAAACGCCGAGCTGTTTGGCTGGCTGCGGGGGCTGTACCCCATTTGGGCACGCCTGACGCCCGAGATGGTTCACGTCAGCACCCAGACGGCCATGGCCGAGCTGCTGCTCAGCGGCTGCACCACCAGCAGCGACCACCTCTATATCTACCCCAACGGTGTGCGGCTGGACGACAGCATCCACGCCGCGCAACAAATAGGCATGCGCTTCGTGGCCACGCGCGGCAGCATGAGCGTGGGGCAAAGCCAGGGCGGCCTGCCGCCCGATGGCGTGGTGGAAAAAGAAGACGCCATATTGAAAGACACCCAGCGCCTCATCGAGCAACACCACCGCACCGAGCACGGCAGCATGGTCAACGTGGCCGTGGCCCCGTGCAGCCCCTTCAGCGTCAGCCGTGACCTGATGCGACTCTCTTCGGAATTGGCTCGGCACTTTGGCACCCGCCTGCACACCCACCTGGCCGAAAACGACCACGACCTGGCCTACAGCCGCGAAAAATTCAACTGCACCCCCACCCAATACGCGCAAGACCTGGGCTGGCTGGGTCCCGACGTGTGGCACGCCCACTGCGTGAAGCTGGACGACGAAGGCATCGGCCTGTTTGCCGCCACCCGCACCGGCGTGGCCCACTGCCCGTGCAGCAACATGCGGCTGGCCAGCGGCATTGCCCCCGTGCGCAAAATGCTCAACGCCGGTGTGCCCGTGGGCCTGGGCGTGGACGGCAGCGCCAGCAACGACGCCGCCCACATGGTGAACGAAGCCCGCCAGGCCCTGCTGCTGGCCCGCGTGGGCCGCGCCTTGCAAGCGCCCAACCCCGAGACGGACACCCACACCGACCCCGCCACCGGCGAACGCCGCACCTTTTTCGGCTGCGACCTGGGGCCCGCCGAAATGACCGCCCGCGACGCCTTGCAACTGGCCACCCGCGGTGGCGCCGAGGTGCTGGGCCGCGCCCACGACATTGGCCACATCGCGCCCGGCATGTGCGCCGACCTGGTGTTGTGGGACTTGCGCACCCTGGGCTTTGCCGGCGGCGCCGTGCACGACCCCGTGGCCAGCCTGCTGCTGTGCACCAGCCCACAAGCGGCCTGCACGGTGGTCAACGGCCAGGTGGTGGTGCGCGAAGGCCAGCTGACCACGGTGGACCTGGGACCGCTGCTGGAACGGCACAACCGCTTGGCCGTGGAGCTGGCGGGATGAGCAACCAAGGCTTCAGGCTCGCCCTCGCATGCACACATCCGCCCCCACTTGTACATAATAGACATATACAAAATGATTGACTTCACCCAGATCACTGGATTTGACTGGGACCACGGAAACACCCGCAAAAACGACAAGCACGGTGTGACCATGGCCGAGTCAGAACAGGTGTTTTTCAATGTCCCTCTGTTGTTGTTGGAAGATGCCAGACAAAGTCAGACAGAGCCTCGCCTGCACGCGCTGGGCAAGACCGACGAGGGTCGGCACTTGCACATCACCTTCACGCTGAGGGAATCAGGCTCACTGATTCGCGTCATATCTGCCAGAGACATGCACAGAAAGGAACGCGCCGTTTATGAGCAAGCCCACTAAAACCATTCCCCAGTTCACCAGCGAAGCCGACGAACGGGCGTATTGGGAAACCCATGATTCCACCGAGCACATGGATTGGTCCAAAGCCCACAAGGCAACGCTGCCCAACCTGAAGCCAACCACCAAAACCATTTCTTTGCGACTGCCCCAGCATTTGCTGGATTCACTCAAAGTGGCGGCCAACGCGCGGGACGTGCCCTACCAATCGCTGATCAAAGTCTGGCTTCAAGAAAAGTTGCACAGCCACTGA
Organism: uncultured Hydrogenophaga sp.; assembly: GCA_964342395.1. Lineage (GTDB taxonomy): Bacteria > Pseudomonadota > Gammaproteobacteria > Burkholderiales > Burkholderiaceae_C > UBA2334. Next base: position 43,532 of record CAYFFJ010000002.1, on the reverse strand, counting down.
TGTCACCAGACCACAGTGCCAAAACTGAAATCAGCATATTCAATAGCTACAAACGCTTACCCATCAAGCGCTGTGTGCCAATTTTCCTAGAAATTTATGGTTTGGGCCACGCCACCGGGGTGGGGTGCACATACGCCCGCAGGGCGGCCACATCGCCGGGGGTGTCCACATCGGTGACATGGGCAATGCGGTGGGTGTGAAACGAGACCACCGCCTCGGGATGGGCGGCCAGCCAGTCGCGCACGCCTGGCAGCACGCCGTCGCGGCGGGGCATGGCCAGCACCTGGGCCACAGCGTGGGCCGACAGCAGCAAGGGGTGGCCGCGCACACCGTTCACGACGGGCACCAGTGCATGGGCCTGGGTGTGGGGAGCACGCTGCCGCCAGGCCTGCACCAGGGGGGCCACGTCGTCCACCCCCAGCAGGGGCAAGTCGGCCAGCACCAGCAGCAGGTCGTGCCCGGGCCAGCGGGCCAGGTGGTCGGTCAGCGCCAGCCGCTGTGAATCCACCAAGCCGGGGGTGGGCAGGCAGTGCAGCACGGCCTGCGCCCCGCTGCGCGCCGCCAACGGCAGCAACTGCTCGCGGTAGGGGCCCACCACCACGCTCACGGCCTGGGCCCCCGCGCCGCGCAGCGCAGCGGCCAGGCGCTCCAGCACACTCACGCCGCCCACCTGCAACGTGGCCTTGGCCCGCCCGCCCAGCCGCTGGCCCAGGCCTGCCGCCAGGATGGTGGCGGCCAGCGGCGCCCCCCTCTGTGAGGCATGTGCGGCGGCAGGTGCTGGCTGGCTCACAACAGCGCGCAAGCCGGGGCAGTGAACGCGGTTGGCGCCGCCGCGTCTGCCGCGCCGGGTTCGGCGCAGGCCGCGTGCGCGGCTTTGCCCTCGGCCACCGGCACCAGCGCGACGGCCAGCACGCCGTTTTTCGCGGCCACCACCTCGGCCATGATGGACAAAGCAATTTCGGCCGGGGTTTTGCTGCCGATGTACAGGCCAGCCGGTCCGTGCAGCTGCGCCAGTTCTTGCGCCGACACACCAAAGTGCGTGTGCAAGCGCTCGCGGCGCAGCGCGCTGTGGCGGCGCGAGCCGATGGCGCCCACGTAAAACGCGTCAGATTGCAGCGCGTCGATCAGGGCCAGGTCGTCCAGCTTGGGGTCGTGCGTCAGGGCCACCACGGCGGTGCGGGCATCGGGCTTCAGGCGCAGCACCAGGTCGTCGGGCATTTCGTGGCTGAGTTGCACGCCGTCCATCTGCCAGCTGGCGCGGTGTTCTTCGCGCGGGTCGCACACCACCACCTCAAAGCCCAGGCTCAGCGCCATGTGGGCCATGAAGCGCGACAGGTCGCCCGCCCCGATCAGCACCAGGCGGGCTTGCGGCCCCAGGTGGGTGGTGAGGTGGTGGTCGTTAAGGCTGGGCACGCCGTCGCGCCTGCCTTCGCGCAGTTGAACCTGCCCGCTGCGCAAGTCCAGCACGCGCTCGGTGCTGCGGCGCTGCTGGCAGGCGTGCAGCAGCTCGCCCAAACGGCTGTGGGCGGCCAAGGGTTCCAGCACCAGCTCCACCGTGCCGCCGCAGGGCAGGCCGAAGCGGTGGGCCTCGTCGGCCGAAATGCCGTAGCGCAACACGGCAGGGGTGCCGGTGGCACACACGGCGGCCACGCCGCCTTCGCGCACGCGGTGGATCAGGTCGTCTTCGATGCAGCCACCCGACACCGAACCCACCGTTTCGCCCCGGCCATTCAGGGCCATGAGCGAGCCAGGGGGCCGGGGCGACGAGCCCCAGGTGCGGGCCACCGTCACCAGCACCACCGGCAAGCCAGCCGCCTGCCAGGCCACGGCGGTGCGCAGCACCAGGGTGTCCAGGTCTTCCATGGTCAATGCCCCTTCACAGCCAGGCCCACCGCTCAGGCCAGCTTGAAAGGCAACTCGCGCAGCGGCTTGCCGGTGAGCTGCGCGATGGCGTTGGCAAACGCGGGGGCCAGCGGCGGCAGCCCCGGCTCGCCCATGCCGGTGGGCGCGTCGGCACTGGGCACGATGTGCACCGCAAACGCGGGCGCATCGGTGATGCGGGGCACGGCAAAGTCGCCGAAATTGCTTTGCTCGACCACGCCGTCTTTCAGGGTGATGGCCCCACCCGGCAGGCACATGGACAGGCCCATGAGGGCCGCGCCCTGGATTTGCGCCTCGATGCTGCGCGGGTTCACCGCCAGGTTGCAGTGCACGCCAGCCGTGACGGTGTGCAGCACGGGGCTGCCGTCTTTCACCGACGCTTCGACCACGTAGGCCACCACGGTTTCAAACGACTCGTGCACCGCCACGCCCCAGGCGCGGCCCGCGGGCAGCTGGCGCTTGCCGTAACCGCTTTGGCCCACCGCCAGTTGCAGGGCGGCGCGGTGGCGCGGGTGCTGTGTGCCAAACAGGCGCAGCCGGTAGGCCACGGGGTCTTGCTGGGTGGTGCGGGCAATGTCGTCCAGCAGGGTTTCCATGACGAAAGCCGTGTGGGTGGAGCCCACGCTGCGCCACCACAACACGGGCACGTTCACCTGGGGGTGGTGCACGGTGAGGCGCATGGGAATGGGGTATGGCGCGCGCATGCCCTCGGTGGCTGTGCCGTCCACACCGTTTTTGACCATGCCCTGGAACATCGTGCCGGTGACGATGGACTGGCCCACCAGCGCATGGTCCCAGGCCAGCACGTTGCCACGGTCGTCAAAGCCGATGCGTGCGCGGTGCAGGTGCATGGGACGGTAGTAGCCGCCTTGCACATCGTCCTCGCGGCTCCACAGGGTGCGAATGGGCACTTGCAAGCCTGCCGTGCGGGCGGCTTTGGCCACCTCGCAGGCCATCAGCACAAAGTCGCTGGTGGGGTTGCCCCGGCGGCCAAAGCCGCCACCGGCCATTTGCACGTTCACCTTCACGTGCTCGGGCTTGAGCCCCAGCGCGCGGGCGGCGGCCATGCCGTCCACCCCGGCAAACTGGGTGCCCGTCCAGATATCGACCCCGTGGTCGCCCAGCTGCACGGTGCAGTTCAGCGGCTCCATGGGCGCGTGGGCCAGGTAGGGAAACACAAACTCGGCGTCGATGCGGCGCGGGGCGTTGGCCAGTGGGGCCATGTCGGCATCGAACGCCAGTGCACCGGGCTGGCCGGCCAGCTCGCGGTACTGGGCCAGCTGGCGGGTGCTGTCCACCTTTTCCACGCCGTCGGTTGCCCATTGCAGCTTGAGGGCATCGCGCCCTTGCTTGGCGGGCCAGTAGCCGTCGGCCACCACGGCCACGCCTTCGGCGCCCCGGTCCAGCGGCACGCGCAGCACGGCTTTCACGCCGGGCACGGCGCGGGCGGCGCTGTCGTCCACCGCCGCCAGCTTGGCACCGAACACGGGGGGCCGCGCCACCACGGCGGTGAGCTGGCCGGGCAGGCGCACGTCAATGCCAAAGGCCTGGCGGCCGCTGCTTTTGGCGCGGGCATCGATGCGGCGCGTGGGCCGCCCGATGATGCGGAAGTCTTTCGGGTCTTTCAGGCTGACGGTTGTCGGCACGGGCAGGGCCATGGCGGCTTCGGCCAGTTCGCCGTAGCGCGCGGTGCGCCCATTGGGGCCCAGCACCCGGCCAGCCTGGGTGCGCAGGCGGGCCACGTCCACGTGCCAGCGGGCGGCAGCGGCCGACAGCAGCATGGCGCGCGCCCGAGCCCCCAGTTCGCGGTACTGGGTGTAGCTGTGTTTGATGGAGTTGGAGCCGCCGGTGAGGTGCATGCCAAAGCGCGGGTCCACATAGGCCCCGTCGTTGCTGCCGTGGCGGCTGCGCACCTGGGCCCAGTCGGCATCCAGTTCTTCGGCCAGGATCATGGGCAGGCCGGTTTCCACGCCCTGGCCAAACTCCAGCCGGTTGATGGTGACGGTGACTTCACCGCTGGGCGCGATGTGCACAAAGGCCGAGGGTTGTTCGGTGGGCTTGAGGCCGCTGGTGACCGTGCTGGAGCCGGCACCTTGGGCCGTGGCCAGGTGCGGGAAGGCCCCCAGCGCAAAACCGGCCAGGCCACTGGCACCGGTCAGTTTCAAGAAGCTGCGGCGGGGCAACGCGGCTGGGGTGTCGGCGGCGTCACGGGCCAGCAGGTGCTGCAGGGCACGGGGCATGTCATGGGCTTGGGGTGCAATCAACATGGGGGGCTCCTTCAGGCGATGGCACGGGCGGCGTCTGCCACTGCCGTGCGGATGCGGGCGTAGGTGCCACAGCGGCAAATGTTGCCAGCCATGGCAGCGTCAATGTCAGCGGCGCTGGGCTGTTTGCCTTTGGGCAACGACTTCAGAAACGCGGTGGCGCTCATGATTTGCCCGCTTTGGCAGTAGCCGCACTGCGCCACGTCGTGTTTCACCCAGGCGGCGTGCACGGCGGCCCCCACGCGGTCAGCACCGCTGGTGATGGCCTCCACCGTGGTGACTTTTCTGCCCGCCGCCGCCGACACGGGCGTGACGCAGGAGCGGATGGCCTCGCCATCCAGGTGCACGGTGCAGGCCCCGCACAAGGCAGCACCGCAACCAAATTTGGTGCCGGTCAGGCCCAGCGAATCGCGCAAGGCCCACAGAATGGGGGTGCCGGGGTCGGCGCTCAGCGTGTGTTCACGCCCGTTGACATGCAAGCTGCTCATAGTGGGGAAACTCCGTTGGCATGGGATGGGAAAAACACCGGCGACTCTAGGTGCCCCCGTGTCACTTAACTAGACACCCAACGCTTGCACCAGTGGCAAGTTAAAGTTGACAATTCAATCCCCCACAAAACCCCCATGCCCATCAACGAACTGCGCGCCATTGCCACGTTTGCCAAAGCCGTGGAGCTGGGCAGCCTGCGCAAGGCGGCCGTGGCCCAGGGCGTGTCGCCACAGGCCGCCAGCCAGGCCCTGGCCCAGTTGGAGCAACACCTGGGCGTGCGCCTGCTGCACCGCACCACCCGCAACCTGGCCCTCACCGACGAAGGCCGCCAGTTGCTGGAGGCCACGCAGCCCGCCCTGGGGGCGCTGGAACGCGCGCTGGAGGGCGTGCGCCAGGCCCGCGACGAGGTGGCCGGGCCCCTGCGCATCGTGGGACCACAGTCCAGTTTTGCCCCCGTGATCTGGCCCGTGATAGACGCGTTTTGCCGGGAACACCCCGACGTGTTGCCCGATGTGCAGCTGGACGACAGCATTGGCAACTGGGTGCAAGACCGGGTGGACGTGGGTTTTCGGATCGGCACACCGCCCCAGGACGGGCTGATTGCCCGGCGGCTGCTGCCCTTGCAATTGCTGGTGTGTGCTTCACCCAGCTATTTGGCGCAGCACGGTGCGCCCCAAACGCTGGACGAACTGACGGCCCACCGGTGCAGCGTGTTCCGCCACCCCGGCACAGGGCAGGTGCTGCCCTGGTTTTTGGCGGTGGACGGTCAGGTGTTGACCCGGCACATGGCACCGGCTTTGGCCACCAACGATGCCGACCTGGAGCTGCACGCCGTGCTCAGCGGCCAAGTGGTGGGCCAACTTTCCAGCATGATCGCAGCCCCGTTTGTGCGCAGCGGGCGCTTGGTGCCGGTGCTGACCGCACACATCACCGATCAGATGGCGGTGTACGTGTATTACGGCAACCGCACCCAACCCACACGCGTGAAAAAGTTTGTGGAACGGGTGGTGGCCCACTTCAGTGACCCCACGCCCTATTGGCTGTCAGCGCAGGAACTTGCCAGCGCGGGGGCCGCTGCCAAGGCTCTATCCCGCACCGAAAGAACAAACAATATTCATAGCAAACAATTACTACAGTAAAGCGCTACAGCATGTTTTTGCTTAAAAATAAATGCAGGATCCGTGCCGCCCTCCCCCCCCCGGTGACACACGGGTTCAAAGCCTTGCATACACTGGCCGCATGACACAACCCACCGACTACACCCCTCCCCGCGTCTGGACTTGGGACCAGGCAAACGGCGGCCAGTTCGCCAACATCAACCGGCCCATTGCCGGTGCCACGCACGACAAAGAACTGCCGGTGGGCAAACACCCACTGCAGCTGTACTCGCTGGCCACGCCCAACGGCGTGAAGGTGGGCGTGATGCTGGAAGAGCTGCTGGCCCTGGGCCACACCGGCGCGGAATACGACGCGTGGCTGATCCGCATCCACCAGGGCGACCAGTTCGGCAGCGGGTTTGTGGGCGTCAACCCCAACTCCAAAATCCCCGCGCTGGTGGACCGCAGCGGGCCCGAGCCCGTGCGGGTGTTCGAGTCCGGTGCCATCCTGCTGTACCTGGCCGAAAAGTTTGGGGCCTTCCTGCCCTCAGGGCCGCAAAAGACCGAATGCCTGAACTGGCTCTTCTGGCAAATGGGCAGCGCGCCTTACCTGGGCGGCGGCTTCGGCCACTTTTACGCCTATGCGCCCAGCAAAATGGAATACCCCATCAACCGCTTCGCCATGGAAGTGAAGCGGCAGCTGGACGTGCTCAACCGCCACCTGGCCGAATCGCGCTACCTGGCCGGTGACGGCTATTCCATTGCCGACATCGCCACCTGGCCCTGGTACGGCGCACTGGCCAAAGGGCTGGTGTACGAAGCGGGCGAGTTTTTGTCGGTGCACGAATACCCCCACGTCATCCGCTGGGCTGACGAAATTGCCCAACGCCCTGCCGTGCAGCGCGGGCGCATGGTCAACCGCGCCACCGGCCCGCTGGCCCAGCAGCTGCACGAACGCCACGACGCCAGCGACTTCAACACCCGCACGCAAGACAAACTGCAAGGCGCCTGAACCATGAGCACCCCGATTCGACTGGACATGCCCTCGCCCAGCGGCGAGCAACTGAAAGCCGCCCGCCAAGCCGCCGGGCTGAACCAGGCGCAGGCCGCCGAGCTGATGGGCTTTGCCCTGCAAACCGGCAGCCGGGGCGGCCTGCAATCGCGCACCTGGCAGGCGCTGGAAAGCCCCACCGACGAACGCAACATGCAAGGCCCCGTGTTCGCCATGTTTTTGCTGCTGACCGGGCAACACCCCGGCTTTGAGCTGGTCCCGAAAAGCGCCGCACCAGGCGACGCCCCCGCGGTCAGCCAAGCCCCTCGGGCTTGATTTGTGCGCGGTCAATCACTTTTTTCCAGCGCACTTGCTCGGCCTTGATGAACGCGTCGAACTCTTTGCCCGTGTTGCCCACGGCCAAAGCGGTTTCCTGGGCCAGCTTTTCGGCCACCACGGAGCCGCGCGCCGCCTTGATGCTTTCAGCCTCCAACTTCTCCAGTTGCGAGGCAGGCCATTTTTTCGGAGCCATCAGGCCATACCACTGCGTCATCTCAAAACCTTTGTAGCCCTGCTCGGCCACGGTGGGCACGTCGGGCAACTGGGGCAGGCGCTGTGCCGTGCCGGTGGCAATGCAGCGCAAGCGGCCCGCCTTGATGAACGGCAGCAGCGCTGGCGCCCCCACCGACGCGGCCTGCAAACGGCCCGCCATCAAGTCGGTCAGCATGGGGCCTGTGCCACGGTAGGGCACGTGCAGCATGAAGATTTCGCTCACCATTTTGAGGTACTCAAACGCCAGATGGCCCGCACTGCCATTGCCTGCTGAACCGTAATTCAGCTGGCCGGGCTTGGTTTTCACATAGGCCACAAACTCCTTCAGGTTTTTCACCGGCAGGTCAGGGTGCACCACGTACAGGCTGGGCACTTTCGAGACCAGGGTGATGGGCACAAAGTCGCGCTCCACGTCGTAGGGCAACTTGGAAAAGATGAAGGGGTTCACCGCCAGCGTGCCGATGTGGCCCAGGATGAGGGTGTGCCCGTCGGTGCTGTTGGCCACCTCTTGCATGGCGATGTTGCCTGCCGCACCGGGCTTGTTGTCCACAAACACGTTCTGGCCCATGGTCTTGGCCATTTCGCTGGCCACGGCACGCGCCACGATTTCCGAGCTGCCGCCCGGGGCAAAGGGCACCACCAGGCGCAAGGGCTTGGAGGGCCAGGCGGCTTGCGCCCAGGCCGAGGGCAGCAGACCTGCGGCGGCGCTGGCGGCACCTGCGGTGAGAAGTTGGCGGCGGTTCAGGGGCATGGCAAGCACGGTTTGTCTCCGGTGAGGTGTTTTGAAAAGCCCAGATGGTGCCAAGCCCAACCTATCAAACACCTATCAATGCAAGGCCAAGCCCATGTCCATAATGGCCGGCATGCACATCCTGTTGGCCGAAGACGAACCCACTCTGGGCGAATGGCTCAGCAAAGCGCTGGAACAAACCGGCCACCGGGTGGACTGGCGCAACGACGGCCGCCTGATCGAACCCGCCCTGGCCAGCGCCGACTACGACGTGTTGGTGCTGGACCTGGGGCTGCCGGGGCGCAGCGGCACCGAGGTGCTGCGCCGCCTGCGCGAGCAGGACCGCCGCTTGCCCGTGCTGGTGCTGACGGCCCGGGACTCACTGCTCGACCGGGTCAACACCCTCAACCTGGGCGCCGACGACTTTTTGCCCAAACCCTTCGAACTGGCCGAACTGGAAGCCCGGCTGACCGCCCTGGTCAGGCGCGCACGCGGCAACGAACACCCCCGCTTTGCCTGCGGCCCGCTGGTGTTTGACGCGGTGACCAAACAGTTCACCCTGGGGGCCGAGCACCTGCCCCTGTCGCCCCGCGAACACGCGCTGCTCAAAAGCCTGATTCTGCGCAGCGGCGAGCCCATGTCGCGCCAACAGGTGAGCGACCGCGTGTTCAGCGACGACGCCGACGTGCAACCCAGCGCCATCGACGTGCTGGTGCACCGCCTGCGCAAACGCCTGGAGCGCAGTGGCGTGCGCATACACACCTACAGAGGGCTGGGTTATGTCCTGGAGTCGGATCCGGCAGGCCAGCCTTAAGCTGCGTCTGCTGGTGCTGCTGCTGCCGGCCATGGCACTGGTCACCGCCACCAGCCTGTGGTTGACGCGTGTGGACTCGGTCAACGCCGCCAACGCGGCCTACGACCGCTCACTGCTGGGGGCCATCAAGGCGCTGGACCTGAATGTGTCCACCGCATCGGGTGGCCTGGCGGTGGAACTGCCTTACCGGCTGTTCGAGTTTTTTCAGCTCACTGCCACCGGCAATGTGTACTTCCGGGTGGCCACGGCAGACGGCCTGGTTGAAATTGGCCACGCCGACCTGCCCCTGCCCGCCCAGCCCCTGCAAGCCGGGCAACCCGTGTTTTACGACGCGGTGTACTTTGACGAAACCGTGCGTGTGGGCGCCCTCATGCGCCCGCTGGAACAAGCGCTGGGCCACAACAGCCAAGCCCACCTGGTGATTCAGGTGGCCGAAAGCACCGCCTCGCGCCAGCAGTTCACCAACGGTTTTTTGCGGCAGGCAGCCCTGCGCGATGCCGCCCTGCTGGTGGTGATGTGCGCCAGCGTGGTGCTGGGCCTGTGGATGGCGCTCAGGCCCCTGACCCACCTGGCCGCTCAAACCCGCGCCCGCGACGCACAGGACCTCAGGCCCCTGCAAACCACCGACCTGCCCAGCGATGTGCAGCCCCTGGTAGACGCGGTGAACCAGCAACTCGCCCGCACCCAGACCCTGATGGCCCAGCGGCGTGGCTTCATTGACGATGCCTCGCACCAGTTGCGCACCCCACTGACCGTGTTGCGCGCCCAGCTGGATTTCATCTTGCGCGAGCCCGACCTCCAGCAGCGCAACGCGGCCCTGCAGGCGCTGTCAGGTGCGCTGACCCAGGCCATTCGCGCCACCAACCAGTTGCTCACGCTGGCCCGCAGCGACACCGCCGTGCGGCACCCAGAGCCGTTTGACCTGGCCGAACTGGCCCGCCAAGTGACCGTGGAACTGTTGCCCCTGGCACGCGAGCGCGGCATCGATTTGGGACTGGACGCACCCGACAGCCCCCTGCCCTGCAGGGGCGACCCCGTGTTGCTCAAACAAGCCCTGCTCAATCTGTCTCACAACGCCATCGAGCACGGTCGCCCGCACGGCGTGGTGACCTTGCGTGTGCGGTCGCAGGCCTCGCAATACAGCCTGCAAGTCACCGACGACGGCAACGGACTGCCCCCCGAACTGCAAGGCCGCACCGGCCAGCGCTTTGCCAAAGGTCACCACAGCCGGGGCTGCGGCCTGGGGCTGGCCATTGCCCGCTCGGTGGCCGAGGCACACGGCGGCCAGTTGGCACTGGGGCCCGTGGACAACGGACCTGGGTTGAGCGCCCACCTGTGGTGGCCCCAATGAAGCGCACGGCCCACACCGCACTGGCGCTGCTGTGCACAGCCCTGCTGACGTGCACCACCACCCCCGCTGCGCCGTTGGAAGGCGGGCGTTGCGTCGCACCGGCCAAGCCCGGCGGGGGCTTTGACCTGACCTGCCAGTTCACCCGCGATGTGCTGCAAGCCACCGAACAAACCCGGGTGCCCATTGCCATCGCTTTTCAGCCCGGAGGCATTGGGGCCTTGGCCTTCAAAAATGCCGTTCAACAAAACCCGGCTGAAGCGCAAACCGTGCTGGCGTTTTCATCGGGCTCTTTGCTGAACCTCGCCCAAGGCCGTTTTGGCCCCTACCAACCACGTGATGTGCGCTGGCTGGCCTCCCTGGGGCTGGACCACGGCGTGGTGGCGGTGCGCAAGGACTCCCCCCACCAAACGCTGGGCCATGTGCTGGCCGCTCTGCGCGCCCACCCCAACTCGGTGGTGTTTGGCGCGGGAGGCTCCATCGGCAGCCAGGACTGGATGAAAGCTGCGCTGCTGGCCAAAGCCGCAGGGGTGAGCCACAAAGCCATGCGTTTTGTGGCATTTGAAGGTGGCGGCGAAGCCTTGACCGCCCTCACAGGCGACCACGTCCAGGTGCTGACGGGCGACGCCGCCGAGGTGGGTCGCTACCTGGAGCAAGGGGCTGCGGTCAGGGTGCTGGCCACCCTCTCAGAACGGCGCTTGCCGGGGCGATGGGCCCACGTGCCCACGGCCAAAGAGCAGGGGGTGGACATCCAATGGCCCATTCTGCGAGGGCTGTACATGGCACCCCGTGCCACCGACGCGGAACACCGCCAGTGGGCCAGCGCCCTGTCAAAAGCCATGGAGCACCCGGCAGCAGGGGCCGGGCTGGCCGCTGTGGGCATGGAGCGCTACTGGGTAACAGGGCCTGAATTGACGCAACTGGTTCAAACCCAGGTGAACACCTACCGCACGCTGGCGGTGGAGTTCGGGGTGGTGCGCCCCTGAACCTGCCGCCACACGCCCAGCGGACTAAACAGGCCCATGGGAGGCCATCTTCGCGCCCACGTGCGCCTCGCCCCGTGCCTGGGCCAGTTCAACCTGGCGCTGGCGCTCGGCCAGGTTGGCCTTTTCTTCAGGGGTGCGCTGGTCGTGGCAATGGGCGCAGCTGACGCCTTTCACGTAGTGCGGTGAGGCCTTGTCGGCCTCGCCCAGCGGCCAGCGGCACGAACGGCACAGCTCGTAAGGGCCGGGCTTGAGGCCATGGCCCACGCTCACGCGTTCGTCAAACACGAAACACTCGCCCTGCCAGGTGCTTTGCTCGGGCGGCACCTCTTCCAGGTATTTCAAGATGCCGCCTTCGAGGTGGTACACCTCGTCAAAGCCGCGCATTTTCATGAGCGCGGTGGACTTTTCACAGCGGATGCCACCGGTGCAAAACATGGCCACTTTGGGTTTGCGGGCGGTGGTGGTTTGCAGGTTGGGCTGTGCGTCCAGCCACGCGGGCAGATCGGTGAAGGTTTTGATGTCGGGGTTGATGGCCCCGGCAAAGGTGCCAATGGCCACCTCGTAGTCGTTGCGCGTGTCCACCACCACCACGTCCGGGTCGGCGAGCAAAGCGTTCCAGTCTTGCGGCTTCACGTATTGGCCCACGGTTTTGCTGGGGTCGAGGCCGGGCACGCGCAGGGTGACAATTTCTTTTTTCAGCTTCACCTTCATGCGCAAAAACGGGGGCTTGTGGCTCCACGATGCCTTGTGCGGCAGCCCTGCCAGCCTGGGGTCGGCACGCAGGTGGGCCAACACGGCGCGCACCCCCGCTTCAGGCCCGGCAATGGTGCCGTTGATGCCCTCTGGGGCCAACAGCAGCGTGCCCTTGACGCCATGGGCGTCGCAGCACGCCTGCAAGGGTCCGCGCAGGCTGGCGAAATCGGGCAGGTCCACAAACTGGTAAAGGGCGGCGGTCAGGTAAGGCAGGCTCATGGCCGAATTATCGGGTGCGCTATGCTGCGGCAGCAAAGCCCTCACCTCACCAAAGAGAGACCCATGAACACGAACGACACGGCCACCGGTACGGTGGTTTACGGCACCGAAGACATTTTGATGAGCCTGTGCAACTCGGTCACCAAGGTGCTGAACATGGCCACCCAAAGCCAGATTCACTACTCAGGCATGGTGCAGCGCATTTCCAAAACCTGCCTCAAGCCCGACATCGGGTGTTTTGTGCTGTTTGACGGTGGCTTTTCGGGGCTGGTGGTCATCAATTTCTCAGCCGCCTCGGCCATGGAAATTTACGAAAGCTACATGCTCAGCATGGGCATGCCCAAAGACGAGTTGGCGCACTCCCACACGTCTGACGAAGTGGCCAACGTGATGGGCGAGCTGATGAACCAGGTGCTGGGCGACTTCACCAGCAAGGTGCGCCGCGAGCTGCAAACCCACATCACGCAAAACCAGCCCAAGATGCTGGTGCTGAACAAGCAAGTGATGCTGAGCGTGGACGCCAACCTCGACAAGCCCGAGTCGCGCCGCGTGACCTTCTACACCTCGCGCAACCACATCTTCTATCTGGAACTGGCGATCGACCGCACCGAGTTCATCCGCCTGTACGACTTTGTGCCCCAGCCAGAAGCCGAGCCCGACGAGCTGATGGCCCAGGCCAGCGCCGCACAAAACAACCCCATGGCACCCGCCCCTGCCGTGGGCAACGACACCGACGACCTGCTCAAGTCACTGGGCATGTGAGGGTTGCAGCCACTGGGCTTGCAACTCGTCGGCCGGCACTGGACGGCCGAACAGATAGCCTTGGAACTGTCGGCAACCCAGGCGCTGCAAAACGGCGTGCTGCGCGGGGGTTTCCACCCCTTCGGCGATCACGTCCAGCTCTAGGTTGTGCGCCAACGCCACCACGGTGCGCACAATGGCCTGGCCGTCGGTGTTCTGGGCCAGGTCGCGCACAAACGACTGGTCGATTTTGAGTTTGTAGATGGGCAGGCTTTTCAGGTAGCTGAGTGAAGAGTAGCCGGTGCCAAAGTCGTCCAGCGAAAACGACACCCCATGCGCCCGCAGGGCAGCCATTTTGGCCAGCACGTTGTCCACATCTTCCAGCAGCAGGCTTTCGGTCAGCTCCAGCTCGATGCGCTGCGGGTTCACCCCCGTGGTGCGCAAAGCGGCCTCCACCTGGTCCACAAAATCGGGGTGGTGGAACTGGCGTGCACTCACGTTGATGCCCAGCCGCCAGTGGGCACCCGGGGCCACAGCGGCCCACTGGGCCATTTGGCGACAGCCCTCGCGCAAGACCCAGTCGCCCAGGGCCACGATGAGCCCGTTGTCTTCCGCCGCCTGCACAAATTGCGCGGGGGGCAGCATGCCCTTGTGGGGGTGAGGCCAGCGCACCAGCGCCTCCACCCCGCACAAAGACCCGTCAATGTGGCACTGGGGCTGGTAATGCAACACAAAAGCCTGGGCTTGCAGGGCCTGGCGCATGTCGCTCAGGATGGCGGCCTGGGCCTGGGCGCGTTGCTGCATGGCGGGGTTGAAAAACCGGATGGCATTGCGCCCCGCGCGTTTGGCCTCGTACATGGCCATGTCGGCCCAGCGCAGCAAGTCCTGGCTGTTGCCTTGTGCGTCGCTGAACAGGGCAAGCCCAAAACTGGCCGTCACTTCGTGGTCTGAGCCCGCCAGGGCCACTGGCGGCACCAGGGCCACCTGCATTTTTGTGGCCACGCTCAGTGCCTCCTGGGCGGCCTGGTCGGGCACGGGCGACAGGTCGCGCAACAGCAGCACAAACTCATCGCCACCCAAACGGGCCAGCAGGTCGTGGGGCCGCAAACAGGCATCCAGGCGCTCCGCGATTTTTTGCAACAAATGGTCGCCTTGCGCGTGGCCCTGGGTGTCGTTCACCACCTTGAAGTTGTCAAGGTCAATGAACACCAGCGCACCATTGGCCCCGCTGCGGGCACTGGCCGCGTGGGCATTTTTGAGGTGGTCCAGCAACAGGCGCCGGTTGGGCAGGCTGGTCAGGGGATCGTAAAAGGCCAGTTGGTGTATGTCGTTCACCGCCTTTTTCTGCTCGGTCACGTCGGTGGAAATGCCACACAGCGCATACACCTGCCCCTGGGCGTCGCGCAGCGGCAGCTTGACCGACAGAAACACCTGCTCGCGCAGGCCGTCCGGGCTGCGGTTGATTTCTTCGGTAGAGAGACGGCGGCCCTCGGCCAGCACCTTGGTGTCGTTGTGGCGCAGTTGTGCAGCGGTGGGAGGATCGAAAAACGCATCGTCGCTTTGCCCCACCACCTCTTCCACCGGGCGGCCAAACACCTCGCACACCTTGCGGTTGGCGTATTGGTAACACAGGTCTATTCCCTTGATGTAGATGGCCGCGTCCACGCTGTCCAGAATGGTGTTGAGCCGCTCCTCGCTGGCCTTGATGGCCCGGGTTTTTTGCGCCACCACCCGGCGCAACCCATACGCCGTCAGCAGGGCCGCCACCAGCAAACAGGCGGCGGCCACCAGCGCCCAAAACAGGTAGGCGGGCACCACGGCATCGGGCGTGGGCGCCCCCCAACGGTTGAGACTGCGAAAATAGGGTGAATCGAGATCGCCCTTCCAAACCCTGAGCCGATCATCCAGCGCGGCCAGCAGCGCGGGGTTGCCTCGCAAGCCGGTGGCGAAATACAGCGCCGCAGGCAGGAACATCAGCGGTGTGGTGCGCAAGCCGAAGCGGGGGGCTTGCCAATCTCCGTAGCGCTGGTTGGACAACACCACGTCGGCGTCGCCCTGGGCCACAGCTTGGAACGCCTGCGCCAGCGTGGGTTTGGGCACCCACACCAGCTGAATGGCAAAGCTGTCAGCCAGCTGGCCAAAAAATGTCCGCTGCACGGCCCCATCCAAGTGGGCCACGCGTTTGCCGCGCAAATCCAGAATGGAGTCCACCTTCACCCCATCGCGGCGGTACACCTGCGACCAACTGTGCAGTGCGGGCTCGGTACCGAAAAGGTAGAGGGTGCGGCGCTCATCCGTCAGGGCCACATCGGGCATCAGGTCGATGTGGCCTTGCCGCAACGCGTCCAGGCAAGCCTGCCACTCGCAGGGCACAGGTTCCAGGCGCCAACCCTCCTCGCGGGCCACCTCGGTCAGCAGGTCGACAAAAATACCCTGCGGGTGGCCGTCGCTGCTCCGAAAAATTTTGGGTGGGTTGTCGTACACGCCATAGCGCACCACAGCTCCGGTGGTTTGCGCTGCCGCCAGGCCACAACCCAACGCCCACAGGGCCAACCCCACCCACACAGCGCGGGACAAACCAAATGAAAGCACACGGGCGGGCATGCCCCACAGCATAGCCAACCGCAGGGGCACAGGTTTGACCCCCATCAAATGCCACCCGCACCACCGTGCAAGGTGGCGGTGTGTCAGACAGGGGCGTGCCACACGCCACGCAGCCACGCGTTCAGGTCGGCCACCTCCTCGGCACACACCGAGTGCTCCATGGCGTAGGTGCGCCATTGCACGGGGTAACCCAGGGCCAGCAATGTGTCGCGGGCGGCCTCACCTCGGCTGGGCACCACCACGCTGTCGTGGCGGCCGTGGGCCAGAAACACCGGCGTGTGGGCGTTGGCGGCGCTGCGTTCGGCCACGGTGGTGGGGGCCAGCGGCAAATAGCCTGACAGGCCCACGATGCCCGCCAGCCGCTGCGGCGCACGCAGCCCCACCAGCAGGCTCATGGCGCAGCCTTGCGAAAAGCCCATCAGCACCGTGCGCTCGGGTGCCACGCCCCGTGCGGCTTCGCGGTCCAGCAGGGCCTGCACCTGGGCTTGCGACTGGCGCAGCCCCGCGTCGTCTTCCTGGCGCGGCACACCGGGCTGGGTGCTGGGCGGAAAAATGTCGTACCAGGCGCGCATCACATAGCCGCCGTTGATCGTCACGGGGCGCACGGGTGCACTGGGAAACACAAACCGCACGGGGCCCACGGCGGACAAGTCCAGCTCCTGGGCAATGGGCACAAAGTCGTTGCCATCGGCACCCAGGCCGTGCAGCACCACCACGCTGGCCACGGGCTGGGCCTGCGGGTCGGGGCCGGTGACGAGTTCGATGCAGTCCAGCAAAGCGGTCATGGCTGGGGCACGTCAGGCGTCGCTTGGGGTGCGCCCTCGGTGCGGGCGTTGCGGTGTCCGGGTTTGGCCAGCAGCTCCACGTAGGCGGTGTCGCCACCGGCCAGGGCCAGGGCGTCAAGGGCGGCGATCAGGGCACCGGGGTGCAACACCTCGGCGGCGTCTTTGCTGGGGCCGAAGCGGCAGTCAAAGTCCCAAAAGTCCACCCCCTCAGGCAGGGGCACGCGGCGTTCGCGTTTCAGGTATTTGCGGATGTCATGTTTCACGGCTTCCAGCACGCGGTCGGGGTGTTTGCCTTCAGGGCGCAGGGGGTAGGTTTTTCGCATGGGAGCGATTATGGGTGTGTGCGTACACTGGCCGCCCTTTCCTCAACGGCCCACCCCATGCCATTTACCTCCACCGGCCTGCGGCCCGACGTGCTTGCGGCCATGGCTGCCAAAGGCTACCAACAGCCCACCCCCGTGCAAGTGCAGGCCATTGCGGCCGTGCTGGCAGGCCATGATGTGCTGGCCTGCGCGCCCACCGGCTCGGGCAAAACGGCGGCATTTGCCCTGCCTTTGCTCCAGCAACTGCTGGAAACCCCCACACCCACACCCAAAGCGGCCCGCGCCCTGGTGCTGGTGCCCACGCGCGAGCTGGCCGTGCAAGTGGGCACCACCCTGCGCGACGTGGCCAACCGCCTGCCCGTGGGCCTGCGTGTGACGGTGGTGTTTGGCGGCGTGTCCGTCAACCCCCAGATGCTAGGCCTGCGCGGCGGCACCGATGTGGTGGTGGCCACCCCCGGCCGCCTGCTGGACCTGCTGGCCCAGAACGCCCTGCGGCTGGACAGCGTGCGCACCCTGGTGCTGGACGAGGCCGACCGCCTGCTCGACAGCGGCTTTGCCGACGAGTGGGCGCGCATTGCGCAGCTGCTGCCCGCACAGCGGCAAAACCTGCTGTTTTCTGCCACCTTCGCGCCAGCGGTGCAAACCCTGGCCGAAAACCTGTTGCGCGAACCCGTGCGCATTCACGTGGCACCGGTGGCCGAGGCGGCGCCCGACATCGAGCAACTGGCCATCAGCGTGGATGTGCACCAGCGCACCCAACTGCTGCGCCACCTGGTGGAAACCGAGCGCTGGAGCCGCGTGCTGGTGTTTGTGGCCACCCAACACGCGGCCGACACCGTGGCAGAAAAGCTGCGCAAGGCACGCATCAGCGCCGAGCCCTTTCACGGCGCCTTGAGCCAGGGCAAACGCACCCAGGTGCTGGCCGATTTCAAGCTGAGCCGGGTGAAGGTGGTGGTGGCCACAGACCTGGCCGCACGTGGCCTCGACATCACCGACCTGCCGGTGGTGGTGAACCACGACCTGCCCCGCAGCGCCGAGGATTACACCCACCGCATGGGCCGCACCGGCCGCGCGGGGGCCAGCGGCCTGGCCGTGAGTTTTGTCAGCCCCGACACCGAAGCCCACCTGCACCTGATCGAAAAGCGCCACGGCCTGAGCCTGAAGCGGGAGGTGGTGCGCGGCTTTGAGCCCAACCTCACCGCACCCACCACGGCCCAGGCACCCCATGCCGTGCAGGGGCTGGACCCCAACGGCGGCATCAAAGGCAAGCGCCCCAGCAAAAAAGACAAGCTGAGGGCCAAAACCATCAATAAAGATAGCTGACAATACATAACTATAAAGCGATACAAGGCTTTTTTACTTGAAATTCACCTGACAGGGGCACCCGCCTCGAACCAGCGGGCCACCAGGGCACGCTCTTCGTCGGTGATGCCGGTGGCGTTGTTCAGGGGCATTTGCCGGGTCACCACCACCTGCTGGTACACGGCCTGGGCGTGGGTTTTCAGCAGCTCGGCTTGGTCCAGCCGCACGTTTTTCAGTTGCACCACCTCACCATGGCAGCTGTGGCAGCGTTGCGCCAGCACAGCCTTCACCTGGGCGTAACCCACAGCGGCGGGTGTGGCCGCACCAGGGGCTGAACCTGCCGAGCCCGCTGATGGGGCTTTGGGCTGGGGGGCCAGCGCCACGAGGGTGGCCAGCAGCAGCACGGTGCCCACGGCGGCATAGGCCACGGGGTTTTTGTTGCGGCCCAGCTTGTGGCCGTGGCGCATCACAAAGTACTGGCGAATCAGGGCACCGGCCAGCATCATCACCACCAGAATCACCCAGTTGTGCGCGTGTGTGTACAGAAAGCTGTAGTGGTTGCTGAGCATGGCAAAAATCACCGGCAGCGTGAAATAGGTGTTGTGCACGCTGCGCTGCTTGCCGCGCTTGCCGTGAATGGCCAGCGACGCCGGGTCCACCTTGACCGCCGAATTCATGGCCGCCACCACCGTGCGCTGGCCGGGGATGATCCAGAAGAACACGTTGGCGCTCATGGCGGTGGCAATCATCGCTCCCACCAGCAAAAACGCCGCACGACCCGCAAACAGCTCGGTGGCCAGCCACGAGCCAAAGGCAATCACCACAAACACCAGGGCACCCACGATGGCATCGCCGTGTTGGCGAAACCCGAACACGCGGCAAATGCCGTCGTACAACAGCCAGAACGCCACCAGAAACGCCAGCGCCGCCCCAATGGCCACGGGCGGTGCCCAGTCGAACACCGATTTGTCAATCAGGTAGGTGCCCGCGTTCCACAAATACAGCACGGTGAACAGCGCAAAGCCGCTCAGCCAGGTGGAATAGCTCTCCCAATAAAACCAGTGCAAGTGGGTATGGATTTTTTTCGGCGCCACCATGTACTTCTGCGGGTTGTAGAACCCGCCGCCGTGCACGGCCCAAATGGCACCGTCCACCCCTTTTGCCAGCAAATCGGGCGAGGTGGGTTTGATGAGGTTGTTGTCCAGAAAGACAAAATAAAAGGAAGAACCGATCCACGCAATCGCGGTGATCACGTGCAGCCACCGCAGCAGCAGGTTGGCCCAGTCGAGCAGGTAAACGTCCAAGGTGTTTCTCCGGCCTGTTCACCACTGCGGGCACTGTGAACAGGCATCAGGTCGCGACACCGGCGGGCCTTGCCTCTGCCCGGCGTGAAGCACAGCACCGCTGCGACCGGAAATCCAAATGTATGCAGTTTTTGCGTTCAGCAAGGCAAAAATCCCCCGCATCTGTCACAAACCACAGGCTTGCAACAACTGTGCCGCCACCGCCGCCGCGATCACTGCCGGCTGTTTGCCGGTGATACCCGGCAACCCAATGGGGCAGACCACCTGCGCCCATTCCGCGTCGGCAAAGCCGCGCTCGGCCAGCCGGTGGCGAAAACCGGCCCACTTGGTTGAGCTGCCAATCAGTCCGATCCAGCGCAAGTCGGCCTGGCGGCGCTGGCGCAGCAGGCACTCGGCCAACACGTCCAGGTCTTCGGCGTGGCTGAAGCTCATGATCAACACCGCGCTGCCCGGAGTCAAGCCGCGAACGGCGGCCTGCACGGGCTCGGAGTGTTCACACACCACGGTGGGCGGCACATCGGGCGGGAAAATTTCGTCGCGGCTGTCCACCCAGGTCAAGGCAAACGGCAGCGGGCTCAAGGCCTGCACCAGCGCCTGGCCCACGTGGCCACCGCCGAACAGGGCCAATGGCTGGGCCGGAGCCGTCAGGCACTGCACCAGGGCAGGTGTGTCGGCGGCTGTGACGGCTTGCAGCTCCAGGTGCACCACCCCGCCGCAACACTGGCCCAGGCTGGGCCCCAGCGCGTACCGCTGGCGGGCCTGCAGCGGGGCACCGGCCAGCGCGGCACGGGCGTGGGCCAGCGCCTGCCACTCCAGGTGGCCGCCGCCAATGGTGCCCACTTGGCCCTGGGCAAACACCGCCATCCAGGCCCCCACCTCGCGTGGGCCGGAGCCCTGCACCTCGGCCACCCGCACCCACACGGCAGGCTGGTCTGCCAAACGTGACAAAAATCCCGGTAAATCCGACACAACGGCCTTTCTGTGAACACCTGTTGCCAGCCCTGGCCAAGCCGGTGCGCGGCCCGCCACAATAGGGGGCAAAGTATGAATGTTTTGTAGGCCCCAAGGAAACCCATGCGCCCTGCCTCATCCCCCTTCAACCCAGCACCGCTGGGTGCTCCCGCCACTGACCGCACACACACCCGGTGGCTGACCACTGCGGCCACCCTGGCGGCCCTGCTGGCCGGCTGCGCCACGCCACTGCCGCCTGCACCGCCCCCTCCCCCACCGCCCCCGCCACCCGTGGTGGTGGTGCCCGCACCCCCGCCGCCGCCGCCAGAGCCCGTGGGCGCCTTGTCTTACGCCAAAACCCCGCGCGAATACCGCCGCGATGCCGCCGCCCACCTGTATGGCAAAAACAGCCACCGCATCTTCAAAGGCCAGATGCCGCCCCTGCTGTACGCGGTGGGCACACTGGAAGTGGACCTGGACCCGCGCGGCATGGTCACCAAAACCAGCTGGATGCGCGCGCCCCACCACGCCCCCGAGGTGATGGCCGACATTGAGCGCAGCGTGCGCGCCGCCGCGCCCTACCCCGTGGCGGTGAACCTGGGCCACGTCACCTACACCGACACCTGGCTGTGGCACAAAAGCGGCCAATTCCAGCTGGACACCCTGACCGAGGGCCAAAACGCCAACGTGCCCGAGCCCGGGTCAGCGGCGGCGCGTGCCAAGGCTGCCCCGGCCAAGAAAATGGCCGCCGACACCTGCAAAAAGACCAAATCCACCAAGTGCTGACCCTAGGCGGGGCTTGCAGCCCCCCCAGTCCCCCACTCACGACCCCCGGTAGGTGGAATAGCTCCAGGGGCTGACCAGCAGCGGCACGTGGTAGTGCTGGGTGGCGTCGGCCACGCCAAAGTCCAGGCTGACCTGGTCCAGAAAACTGGGCTCTGGCAGGGGCACGTGGCGTGCGGCGAAGTAGCCCTTCACGTCAAACACCAGGCGGTAGGTGCCCACTTTCAGGGTGCTGTTGTCCAGCAGGGGGCCATTGGGGTTGCGGCCATCGTGGTTCAGGTGGAAGCGTTGCAGCAGCGCGGCTTCGCCGTTGGCGGTGGCGTAAAACGACACGCCCATGCCCGCTGCAGGGCAACCGTGCATGGTGTCCAAAACGTGAGTGCTCAAACCCATGGAAACTCCTTGGCCCAAGTGTGTGGCCCACGCACCAGCCGGTCGCAGGTGACGGTGCAAAGTGTATACACTTTTTGACGACAGTGTGGTTTTCTGCTTATCATGCCCCCATGAACGCCCCCCCACCGCCCGACACCGATGCCAGCCACAGCGAAGCCACCGCGTCGTCCACGGCACGCATCGTCGAATCGCTGACGCGCGCCATTGTTGAGCACCGCCTGCACCCCGGCACCAAGCTGGCCGAGCAAAAGCTGGCCGACCACTTTGGCGTGTCGCGCACGCTGGTGCGCCAGGCGCTGTTTCAAATGACGCGCCACCACCTCATCCGCATGGAACCCGCGCGCGGCGCGTTTGTGGCCACCCCCTCGGCCGACGAAGCGCGCCAGGTGTTTGCGGTGCGCCGCATGCTGGAAGCCGAAATGACCCGCGCCTTTGTGCAGCAGGTCACGCCCGGCCAAATCAAAGCCCTGCAAGCCCACGTGGCCGCTGAAAAGCAGGCCGTGGCCAGCCAGGACGTGAGCGGGCGCACCGAGCTGCTGGGCGACTTTCACGTGCGCATGGCCGAACTGATGGGCAACGACGTGTTGGCCCAGCTGCTGGGCGACCTGATTTCGCGCTGCGCCCTGATCACGCTGATGTACCAAAGCACGTCGGCGGCCCAACACTCCAGCGAAGAACACGTGGAAATCATCCAAGCCATTGCCGCCAAAAACGAGGCCCTGGCCGTGCGCCTGATGAACGAGCACCTGCAACACGTGGAGCAAGGCCTGCAGTTCGACCGCAAGCAGCCCAGCAACGACATTTCAATGGCTTTGTCATGATCTACGACTCAACAGGGCCCTACCCCCGCGACCTGGTGGGCTATGGCCGCCACGTGCCGCACGCCCAATGGCCCAACGGGGCCCGCATTGCCGTGCAGTTCGTGCTGAACTACGAAGAAGGCGGCGAAAACTGCGTGCTGCATGGCGACGCGGCCAGCGAAACCTTTTTGTCTGAAATGTTCAACCCGGCGGCTTATCCGGCACGGCACATCAGCATGGAAGGCATTTACGAATACGGCTCGCGTGCGGGGGTATGGCGCATCCTGCGCGAGTTTGAAAAACGCGGCCTGCCCCTCACGGTGTTCGGCGTGGCCACCGCCTTGCAACGCCACCCCGAACTGACCGCCGCCTTCGCCGAAGCGGGCCACGAAATTGCCTGCCACGGCTGGAAGTGGATCCACTACCAAAGCTCAAGCGAAGAGGTGGAACGCGAACACATGGCCCTGGCCATGGACGCGATGGCCAAATTGACCGGCGACCACCACCGCCAGCTGCACGGCGCGGGCTGGTACACCGGGCGCGACAGCCCCCACACCCGCCGCCTGGTGGCCGACTTTGGCGGCTTCGAGTACGACAGCGACTACTACGGCGACGACCTGCCCTTCTGGATGAAGGTGCAAAAAACCGACGGCAGCGTGGTGCCCCAGCTCATCGTGCCCTACACGCTGGACTGCAACGACATGCGCTTTTCGCTGCCCCAGGGCTTCAGCCATGCCGACCCGTTCTTCCTGTACCTGAAAGACACCTTCGACGCGCTGTACGCCGAGGGCGACCCCACCGGTGGCAACGCCCCCAAGATGATGAGCGTGGGCATGCACTGCCGCCTGCTGGGCCGCCCGGGGCGCATCGCCGCGCTGCAACGCTTCCTGGACCACATCCAGGCCCACAGCCACGTGTGGGTGGCGCGGCGCGTCGACATCGCCCGGCACTGGCAAGCCACCCACCCCTACACCGCTTGATCAAGGCCGCCCCCCACCATGTCCACCCCCGTCACCCTCTTAACGCTGTCGCGCCTGAACGCGTCCCCGCCCGACGTGGCCGCCAAAATGCTGGACGGCCTTTACGAACACACCCCCTGGATCGTGGGCCAGGCCATGGCACACCGGCCCTTCCAGTCGCTGGCCCACCTGAAACACACCCTGACCGTGCTGCTGGACGAAGCGGGCGACGAGGCCAAGAAAAACCTCATCCGCGCCCACCCCGAACTGGCAGGCAAAGCCATGGTCAGCCACACGCTGACGGCCGAATCTTCAAATGAGCAACAAAAAGCGGGCCTGACGCAATGCACACCTGAAGAGTTCGCTCTCATTCAAGAACTGAATGCCGCTTACAACGCCAAATTCGGCTGGCCCTTCATATTGGCGGTGCGCGGCCCGCGTGGGGTGGGGCTGACCCAGCAGCAAATCATCAGCACCTTTCAGCGCCGCCTGAACGGCCACCCCGAATTTGAATTGCAAGAGTGCATCCGCAACATCCACCGCATTGCCGAAATCCGGCTGAACGACAAGTTCGGTTTTGAGCCCACCCTGGGCCAAACCGTGTGGGACTGGCAAGAAACCTTGGCCCAGCACACCGACCCCGGCTGCGCCGAACTGGGCCAACTCACCGTCACCTACCTGACCGACGCCCACCGCGCCTGCGCTGAAACGCTCAGCCAATGGATGCACGGCTGCGGGTTTGACGAAGTGCAAATTGACGCCGTGGGCAACGTGGTGGGCCTGTACCAGGGCAGCGACCCAGCCGCCAAAACCTTGCTCACCGGCAGCCACTACGACACCGTGCGCAACGGCGGCAAATACGACGGGCGGTTGGGCATTTTTGTGCCCATGGCCTGCGTGCGCGAGCTGCACCGCTTGGGGCAACGCCTGCCCTTTGGCATTGAAGTGGTGGCGTTTGCCGAAGAAGAAGGCCAACGCTACAAAGCCACCTTTTTGGGCTCGGGCGCACTCACCGGCAGCTTCGACCCCGCCTGGCTGGACCAAACCGATGCCGATGGCATCAGCATGCGCCAGGCCATGCAAAACGCCGGGTTGTGCGCCGGGCTGTGTGTGGACGACATTGCCAAAATCTGCCGCGATGCCTCCCGCTACCTGGGTTTTGTGGAGGTGCACATCGAACAAGGCCCGGTGTTGAATGAGCTGAACCTGCCGCTGGGCATCGTCACCAGCATCAACGGCAGCGTGCGTTATGTGGGCGAGGTGACCGGCCAGGCCAGCCACGCGGGCACCACCCCCATGACACGCCGCAAAGACGCGGCCTGCGCCGTGGCCGAACTGGCCCTGTACCTGGAAGAACGCGCAGGCCAGGACGCAGACAGTGTGGCCACCATGGGCCAACTGAACGTGCCCAACGGCAGCATCAACGTGGTGCCCGGCGCGTGCCGCTTCAGCCTCGACATTCGGGCCCCCAACGACGGCCAGCGCAATGCGGTAGAGCGCGACGTGCTACAAAAATTGAACGAAATTTGCACCCGCCGGGGCCTGAGCCACAAGCTGGAAGAAACCCTGCGCGCCAGCGCCGCGCCCAGCGCCCCCGCCCTGCAAGCCCGCTGGACCGCCGCCGTTCAAGCCACCGGCCTGCCCGTGTTCAACATGCCCAGCGGCGCGGGCCACGACGCCATGAAACTGCACGACGTCATGCCCCAGGCCATGCTGTTTGTGCGCGGCGAAAACAGCGGCATCAGCCACAACCCGCTTGAAAGCACCACGGCAGACGACATGCAACTGGCCGTGCAAGCCTTCAGCCACTTGTTGACCCAACTCGCCCAGGACGCCCCATGACATCACAAACCCAAAACGACCCCAATGCAGATTTGGGCCGCCTGGACGCCTGGGTAGACGCCCACTTTGACGAACAGGTGGGCTTTTTGCAGCAACTCATCCAGGTGCCCACCGACACCCCGCCCGGCCACAACACCCCGCACGCCGAGCGCACCGCCGAGCTGCTGCAGGCCTTCGGCATGACAGCAGAAAAGTTCGCAGTGCCCGCCGCAGAGGTGCAAGCCGCCGGGCTGGAAAGCATCACCAACCTCATCGTGCGCCGCCACTACGGCGCAGGCGCGAGCGGTGAAGGATTGACCGTAGCCCTGAACGCCCACGGCGACGTGGTGCCCCCCGGCGAAGGCTGGACGCACACCCCCTACGGCGGCGAGGTGGTGGGCGACAACCAAACCGGCCGCATCTACGGCCGCGCGTCGGCGGTCAGCAAGTGCGACTTCTCCACCTTCACCTTTGCCGTGCGTGCCCTTGAAGCCGTGTCCCAAAGCCTTGGGGCCCCCCTGAAAGGCAACGTGGAACTGCACTTCACCTACGACGAAGAATTTGGCGGCGAAGTGGGCCCCGGCTGGCTGCTCAAAAACGGCCACACCAAGCCCGACCTCATGATTGCCGCCGGCTTCAGCTACCAGGTGGTGGTGGCGCACAACGGCTGCCTGCAACTGGAAGTGACCGTGCAAGGCGACATGGCCCACGCCGCCATCCCAGACAGCGGCACCGACGCACTGCAAGGAGCCACCCACATCATGAACGCGCTGTATGCGCTCAACCGCGACTACCTGCAAGTCAAGTCGGGCGTGGAAGGCATCACCCACCCCTACCTGAACATCGGCCTCATCAACGGCGGCACCAACACCAACGTCATTCCCGGCAAAGTGGTGCTGAAGCTCGACCGCCGCATGATTCCCGAGGAAGACCCCACCCAAGTGGAAGCCAGCCTGCGCGAAACGATTGCCCAGGCCGCCGCCAGCTTCAACCCACCCCGTGGCGGCAAGGCCCTGCAAGTGGAAGTGCGCCGCATGCTGCTGGCCCACGCCATGAAACCCCTGCCCGGCAACGCCCCGCTGGTGGCCGCCATCCAGCAACACGGCCAGCAAGTGTTCGGCGAACCCATCCCCGCCGTGGGCACCCCGCTGTACACCGACGTGCGCCTGTACGGCGAACACGGCATTCCGGGCGTGATTTACGGCGCGGGGCCACGCACGGTGCGGGAATCAAACGCCAAGCGGGCAGATGAGCATCTGGAGCTGGCCGATTTGCGCCGGGCGACGAAGGTGGTGGCGCGGGTGCTTTTGGAGTTGATGCGGGGGACGTGAGGGGGATGACTACGGGGACCGGGGGTGGTTTCTGTAGCAATCAATGAAGCAGTGAAGGCGTTATGACGTTTTTTGCCACCGTGCAGGTGGCGGAAGCAGATAGGTTTTCTCTGACGGTCAAGCCTTTGGTCGGCAAAGAAAAGCGGCAAGCGTTTGTGCGAACTGCTCCATGTCATGGTCATGCCGGTCACAAAGTAAGCTGAATATTTCCTCTGCTGATAGTCGCTGGGGAGAACGCGTGTATGCCTCATATAGCTGCTTACTTTTCAGCTTCTCTCCACCATCAAACCTATGGACAAATTCATTCTCCCGGTACAGCTCCTGAAGAGCAGTCTCAACGTTCAACAAGGGGATGCAGTATGTCCCCCGAGGTAAATCCGGACGCTGCTGATCCCCGTCCAATATTGAGATGACATGTGCTTCTGGTCCCAAGAACTCCGCTTTTCGGTTGCGGCGCATGAGGTCTGTAACTTGAAAAGCCCCTCCGATTTTGATAACAAGGTATGAAAAGAAGGTCGGTACGCAGTACCGCCGAATCACAAAGTTCAGAAATTGAGTGAGAACTTCGTCCTCGGTGAGGATGTACCGATCAAAACCCTTGAACCCAAACATCAGGCTTTTGACACCGTTGAACGACATCGGCGACAGTTTCGAAACGCCCGAGTCACCATCACGCTCCAGAAAATAAAGCTCACCCGGCTCAAGGGTCTGCATCAATGCCAGCGAATGGCTCGTGAACACCACGGTGGCCTCGTGCAGCGCACACAGTCTTCGCAACTGTCCAGCCAACCTGGCCTGAGTACTGGCATCCAACGAAATGTCGATTTCGTCAATCACAACCAGCCGCGAGCCTTGTGTGACCTTTCGGTAGAGATTGATCAGGAAGTATTCGCCTGAACTGAAGTAATCCTCTCGCAGGTAACGCTTGTCTGGCCGGACAAAACAGCAACAGACACCTCGCCCCAACCGAACCTCAACAAGTTCTTCGAACCGCTGGTCCTGATAGATATTGGCGAGAAATTCAATCAGCGCAGCGGGCCTCTCGTACCGCCCAAGCACCACGGATTGGCGAATGACATCGTCCTGATCTGCCAATGTCCGAAAGAAAGTGAATCGCTGACCATGAGGGGCTGGCATTTCCACGGAAACAACCGCCTTGTGTTGAGCCGATACTGGCTTTCTGGTGGTAACAGAACGAAGCGCCGGATCGTAGGCAAACAGATACTCGTCATTCTCTACGGTGTAACGGAGGCTGCTGGTGGTATCAAACACACCATCTGGCGATGTTCTGACAAAAGTGTCTGCCTGAACAAGATTCAAGATGGCTTTGGCCAGAGTTGTTTTGCCTGCACCGTTTTTGCCCACAATGCAACGGAGGCCATGTTGGCTTAAATCAACCTCGAAAGTCAGGTTTTCGATGGGTCGAACATGCTTTATTTCCAGTCGAAAAAGCATGATTCACGAAAAAGAACGATGAAGGAAAAAATCAACCACTGCGGCCCCAAATTTTTTTCGGAGCTTGTCAAGGTACGCCTGATCCACCGTGTTGACATAGTTCAGCAAGCCTGACAAACGGGCCTCAACCTTGCGCTGATCACCGTTCATCCGAGCAGCAAACTTGATCTTGTCACGCAAGTAGTAGTGAATCAGCACTTCGATTTCGCTCTTCACACTGGCATCGACTGACACCGTGCCATTGGGTAGCAACACCATACCCAGCAGCTTGATTTTCGCGCCACTGTGCAGAAACTTCGATTTCTTGGGCCGCAACAACAGCTCACCGCACATGGTGTCCTGAAGAACTTCTGTCACACGCTCCTGGATGCCCGCCAAAGCTGCAAAACTGGGGCCAGACACGATGATGTCATCCGAGTAACGCGTCAACACAAGCCCCCGACTGTTGCAGTCAGCTAGCAGAGCGTCATCAAAAGCCAAGAGCGCAGCATTACTGATGGCGGGTGATGTTGAAAATCCCATTGGCAAACAATCGCTCACGCAGACAAGGTCAACGATCCTGTCTAACCAGCTGTCCAGATCCTCAATTGGGCAAAAAATTTTGGCCGTGAGCAAAGTAGCCCTGACTCTGGTCTGTTTGATGCTAGGGAAAAAGTCGGCAATATCGCACACGAAAAACGACTTGCTCATGGCATGCCGTGCCACGGCATCGTAAGCACTCACCCCTTTGCGATAGGAAAACACCACCTCTTTGTTCAGGGGTAAGAAATCCAACAAAAACAAGCGCAGAAATTCGTGAAAGGATTTCAGTCTCTTGTTGGGGACCAGAAGAGCTCTGGTTTTCCCAGACTGGGTGAAAGACTGAGAACTAGTGCTCGCAGCCACAGGCACTTCAACAAAATCAGAGAATTGCCACTTATCGTGAAACATGGCTTTGAAAAGCACTTCCAAGGGCTGCCTTTGGGATGCCGGATACGGTACGAGTGTGGTGTCCATGTCATGTAGACTATAAGCACGTCAATGACTAGGAGCATCTCCAGTCGCTACATTGACCTCTAGGCCGTCTGATCTACTTGTGTGGCGAACCTGAGGCGGTTCGCCACACAAGGCGTAGAGGCCGACAGACTTAGGCGTACGTGCTGAAATTCAAAATCGGCCAAACCGCATTGTCCACCTTCCCCTGCAGCGCCCCCTCAAAATCACAGAATGAACAGCGGCGATGGCACCCACACCCCGATTGGCCCCAATGGCGCTATGACCTGGCAGCCTTGGCCCAGCCGTTGGCCGATGTCAGCCGGGCGCAGGGCCTGTTGCTGGGGCGGCTGACGGATGTGGGCATCGCTCTGCGTGACATGTCAGACCCGCTGGCCCGTGGCGTGCTGCTGAAAACCGAAGGCGGCGGGTGCAGCCACAAAAAATGGACATCGTGCTTGCGCGCCACAGCACACATCATGTCAAGAACGGACTCAATGGCATGCGCATGAGTGCCTGTTTAGGCTTTGAATGCAGCCTCTACCACTTTCTAACAAAACCTATATATGTATAACCAAAAATAAATATACTAGGCTATCAATTCACAGAGTTCACGCCACAGGAGACCCCATGGACGCCGTGAGAAACCCATTTGTCCCGGGCGCCGGAAGTAGGCCCCCTGAGCTTGCCGGACGGGAAACCATCCTTCAGGACGTGCATGTAGCCATTCAAAGGGCGCTGTTGGGCAAGCCCAGCCGCTCACAGATGCTGCTGGGCCTGCGTGGCGTAGGAAAGACGGTGCTGCTGAACAAAATCGAAGAGATGGCCGAAGCTGCGGGGCACGTGACATCCTCGATAGAAGCGCCAGAGGGAAAGGCGCTCAGTGAGTTGCTTGTGCCCAAAATCAACCAAGCCTTGCGCAAACTCTCAACGTCGCAGAACGCGAAGGCCAAGGCCCATCAGGCCCTTCGGGCACTTCGCTCTTTCGCCTCTGCGTTCAAGCTGTCGTACGGAGATGCTTCCATTTCCGTTGATCCGGAAGTGGGGGTTGCTGACAGCGGAGATATGGAGGCAGACCTACCCGAATTGTTCGTGCGCGTGGGCGAGGCGGCAAAGGCCGCCGGCAAGGCCTGGACCCTTCTGGTTGACGAAGTTCAGTACTTGCGCTCTGCAGATCTGGCCGCTTTGATCGTCGCGCTTCACAAAGTCAACCAAAAAGACCTGCCCGTTTTGTTCTTCGGTGCAGGGCTGCCACAGGTGGCGGCGCTGTCAGGCAATGCGAAATCCTACGCTGAACGGCTTTTTCACTACCCTGCACTTGGTGCGCTTGTGGAGGCGGACGCCAAGACCGCCATCAGGCAGCCCATCGAAGACGAGGGTGAGCAAATTGACGACGACGCAGTCCAGGAGATCATCGCCAAAACAAAAGGCTACCCCTACCTGCTGCAGGAATGGGGCTATCAGTGCTGGAACCTCGCATGGGGGCCACGCATCAAGCTGGAGGATGCATTGCAGGCCGCAAGAGAAGCGACAAAACGGCTGGACGAAGGCTTCTTCAAGGTGCGGTTTGATCGCTTGACGCCCAAAGAGCGAGAGTACGTTATTGCCATGGCCAAGCTGGGTGCCGGGCCGTATCGGTCATCTGACGTTGCTGACGCATTGAAAGAAACCCACCAAAGCCTGGGCCCGCGGCGCGCGCAGATCATCAGCAAAGGCATGATCTACAGCCCATCCCACGGTGACATTGCCTTCACCGTGCCCATGTTCAACGAGTACCTGATCCGCAACTACGCAGAAACACCCCGCCAAGCGTAGCTGCGCAGAAGGCGGCGGGCGGTCTTTCGCTCCCGTTCGGCCAAAGGGCCTTGAGGCAATCAAAGCCTTGGCGGATACCATGCATGGGTGAGAAAGCAGGGCCAAGGCCCACCCAACCCAAGGAGTCACACGAATGCGACGTCGACAGCTTTTGCTCGTCGGGACGGCCAGCGCCACCCTCTGCTCCCCGGTATTCTCCGCACAGAACCCGCCAGCGCCAGCGCCCAAGCCTCTGGCCTCGATGCGCATCTACATCCCCGGCGGCGCAGGCGGCGGCTGGGACCAAACCGGCCGAGCGCTGGGTGCGGCCATTCAGGCCGCCGGTCTGGCGGGCCAGGTGGACTACGAGAACAAGGGCGGCAAAGGCGGCACCATCGGCCTGGCCGACTTTGTGGCGCGTTTCAACAGCGACCCCGGTGCCCTGTTGGTCGGCGGCATGGTGATGCTCGGCGCGATTGCGGTCGGTCGCCCCGAGGTGACGCTGGCGCGGGTCAGCCCGATCGCCCGTTTGACCAACGATTTCATGGTGCTGGTGGTCAAAACGGGGACCAAACCGGCCACCATGGCGGCACTGGTGGAGGCGATGCGCAGAGACCTCGGCTCGGTGGCTTTCACCGGCGGCTCGGCCGGCGGGGTGGACCACATGCTCGCCGGCATGATGGCCCGACAGCTGCGGCTGGATGTGACCCGGCTGAAGTACCTGCCCACGGCCAGCGGCCGCGAGGCGGTGGCCCTGTTGGACAAGGGCGACGCCCAGGTGGCGATCTCCAGCTACAGCGAGTTCCAGGCCGACATCGAGAAGAAAACCCTGACGCCGCTGGCGATTTCCTCGCGCAAATCGCTCCATGGCGTGCCATCGCTGTCGGAGCAGGGCGTGAACACGGAGCTGGGCAACTGGCGCGCGGTGTTCGGTCCGGGCCAGGTGGGCGAGGCCGAGCGGGAGAACCTGAGGCGCATCGTGGTCACCGCCACGCAGCACGCCTCATGGAACCAGTCGCTGCAGGAAAAGAAATGGATCGCCGCCCTGCAGCACGGCAAGGATTTTGCCGACCAGCTGACGATCGAACAGGCGATCGCCAGCGCGGTGACCATGATGCTGCGCCTCAAGGGCTGAGGCACCAGCACCAGCCTGCTGCGGTGCCTGGGCAGATCGGCAAGGATCACCTCACCTGCTCCAGCAGCCCGTCAACACGGCCGCCGTGGCTGTAAATGCGCCCCTGCGTGGACTTCATGACCTCGGTGACCGTGGAACGGTTGACGGCCTCACCGACTTGGATGAGTCCGACCATGCGCAGCGTGTCTCCCACCTGGGCGTGCACGACGGCAGGCTCGAACACCATGGGCCCTTCGGTGCCAGCGTTGCGCATGCGCACCACATGTTCGGCGCTCCAAACAGGTGGTGCAAGCCATGCGCTGAGGGCCGTCAATCCCGCCAGAAGCAGGCGTCGGGGCACGGAGATGAGAACGGGGGGTGAGATCATGCCGAAAAGTTCAGGCCATCAAGCCGCCAGGCGTTCGCGCGCAGCAGAACGGGTGGCGCGCAAGGTGCGCACATAGGGCTGGCCATCCAGATCGTGGTGCACGTCCACCGGCACGTGGTACAGGCGGTGGATGAGCTCGCGGCTCAGCACCTGGGTCGGGGGGCCGAAGGCCTGCAGGCGACCGTCCCCCAGCACAATCAATTGGTCGGCAAACTGGGCCGCCAGGTTCAGGTCGTGCAGCACGGCCACACTGATCCAGCCCTGGGCCTCGGTTTGTGCCCGAAGGTGCTCCATGAGCTGCATCTGGTGCTTGAGGTCCAGCGCGCTGACGGGTTCGTCCAGCAGCATCAGCTGCGGCTGGCGCAGCAACACTTGCGCAAACAGCACCATCTGGCGCTGCCCGCCGCTCAAGGTGTGCACCGGGCGGTCGGCCAGGTGGGCGATGTCCAATGCCCGCAAGGCCTCCAGTGCGGCCCCCAGGTCGTCGTCCGACAGCCGCATTGACAGCCGCTGCAAGCGCCCCAGCACCACCACCTCAAGCGCGCTCAAGTCCAGGTCCAACTGGGTGTTCTGCGGCATGTAGCCGATGCCCTGGCGCCACGCCGACAAGGTGTGCGGCTTCATCGGCGCGCCACGCAGATGCACGGCCCCCTGCGCCAGAGGCAATTCGCCAAACAAGGCACGCAGCAGACTGGTTTTACCGGTGCCGTTGGGGCCAATGATGACGTGCAGTTGACCGGCGCGCAGTTGCAGGTTCAGTCCTTCGACCAGGGTCAAGGCGTCGATGCGCAGGGTGATGTCTTGGAGTTCAAGCACGGCGGCGCTTTCGGTTGCCCAGAATGAGCCAGACCATGAAGGGGACCCCGATCAGCGCCGTCACGATGCCGATGGGAAACAGGGCGCCGGGCACGATGGACTTGGACAGCACCGAAGCCACCGAGAGCATCAGCGCGCCGCACAGCGCCGATTGCGGAATCAAAAACCGCTGGTCTTCACCCACCTGCATGCGTGCGATGTGCGGCGAGACCAAACCGATGAAGCCGATGATGCCCACGAAGCTGATGGCCGTCGCCGTCATCAGCGCGACCAGCACCAGCGTCTTCAGGCGCAACCGCGTGACGTTCACGCCCAGGCTGCGCGCCCGCGCCTCGCCCAGGCGCAGGCAGGTCAGCTGCCAGGCATCGCGTTGCAGCAGCACCGCGCACACCAGGGTCACACCCGCGGTAATCCCCAGCATGGGCCAGGTGGTGCGCATCAGGCTGCCGAACAGCCAGAAGATGATCTGCTGGTTCAGTTCGGGCGAAGAAAGGAATTGCAGCAGCGACAGCAGCGACTGGAACAGAAACAGCAACGCAATGCCAGCCAGGATGAGGGTCTGGCTGCTGACGTGGCGCATCAGCGCAAGCCCGAACAGCAGGCTGGCCGCCAGCATACAAAACACAAAGGCGCCAATGGGTATCGCCACCAGGGGCGGCAAGCCCAGGCCACCGGTGACAAGGGCCAGCGCTGCACCAAAGCCCGCCGCCGCCGCCAGCCCCAGCGTGTAGGGACTGGCCAGCGGGTTGTCCAGCAGGGTCTGCATCTGCACGCCGCCCAATCCCAACGCAGCCCCCACGACCAAGGCCATCAGGGCGATTGGCAGCCGCATGTCCATCACGATGGCGCGCGTCATCGGGTCGGCAGCAGCAGGGGCCAACAGCGTGCGCAACACGTCGCCCAGCACCAGCAGAGAAGGGCCGGTGGCCACGTCCAGCGTCAGACTGCACAGGCTCAGGCCGATGAACAGGGCCAGCCAGCGCCAACGCATCGCCTCACGCCGACGCTGGCGCTGCAGAACCCAGACACCAATGTCCGCCCCAGAAGGGGTGTCGGTCATTTCCCGTTCAGCACGAAGGTGCCTTGGGGCTGAATGGGCAGGTAGCGGCGGTAAAAGTCGCGGTAGGTGGCGTCCGGATCCAAGTCGGCAAACAGCGTCGGGTACAACGCCTTGGCCAGGTACTGCAGCTGCGCCGCATCCAGAATGCTGCGCGTGGCACCGTGGTAGACGCCGTGCAAGCGGCCGTCCTGGATCGCGGGCAGGGCGTTCCAGCCCTTGCGCTGCGCAAAGCCGTGCAAGCGGCGGTGCGCTTCGTTGGCAGGTATGCCAAAGCCCATCTGCATGGCATCGGGGCGGCTGACGGTCTCATAGCCAGCGATGAGCACCACTTGCGGCTTCGAGACCAGCAACTGCTCGGGGTTGATCGGCCCCCAGTCCTTGACAAAAGGGGCGGCCACATTGTCGCCACCGACCAAGTCGACCATGGCGCCCCACATGTTTTTGCCATAGGTGTAGCTGTGCTCGGCAGGCCCCTTGTCGCCCAGCTCGATATACACCCGGGGGCGGGGCAGCTTGGCCTGGGCAACGCGTTGCCGGATGGTCTGCACCACCTGCTGGTAACCGTCGGCAATGCTTTGGGCGCGGGCCGTTTCACCGGTGATCTGGCCCAGCACCTTGGTGCTGGCCAGGTGGCGCTCCAGGGTCTGCGCGTTGTAGTCCACCACCACCACCGCAATGCCTGCGGCCTCCAGGCGGGGGATCTCAGACGCCAGCGCCGTGAACTGCCAGTCGGCCAGGACGACCACATCAGGCTTCGTGGCCAACGCTTTTTCGAGCGAGAAACTCTGGAACTGCACACTGCCCACATCCACCACGTCGCGCAGCGTGGGCCGCGCGGCAGCGTACTGCTCCCACACAGCGGGCCGCGACTTGACGAACCAGCCGAGAGACAACCCCACCAGGCGATCGAAAGCCTTATCGCCGCCGACAGCCAGATAGTCCTCGATGTAGAAGCCCAGCAGCACCCGCTTGGCGGGCAATTCCAGGGTGACCTTGCGGCCCAGCACGTCTTCGATGGTGCTGGGCGCGGCGCAGGCACTGAATGCACCCAGCGCAAGGGTGATGGACAGCGCCAGACGCTTCAACAATTGGTGCGTCATTTACATCCCCAGCGCGAAGCTGCCCTTGGCCTGCACCGGCAGGTAGCGCTTGTAAAAGTTCAGGTAGTTGGCCTGGGGGTCGATGTCCTTGAACAGCGTGGGGTACAGGGCCTTGGCCATGAACTGCACCATGGTGTAGTCCACCACCGAGCGTGATGCGCCTTGGTAGACCGCGTACAGCCGCTTGCCCCTGACCGCAGGCAGTTCGCTCCACCCGGCGCGCTGGGCAAAACCTTGCAAGCGCTGTGCCGACTGTTCGGGCGCCACGCCCTGGCCCATGAGCATGGAGGCAGGGTTCTTGGTGGACTCGGTGCCCGCAATGAACACCACCTCGGGCTGCGCGGCCAGCACTTTCTCCGGGTTCATCGGGCCGTACCATTCAACGAAGGGGGCTGCGATGTTCTCGCCACCGGCCAACACACCCAGCGGACCCCACATGCCCTTGCCGTAGCTGAAGCTGTACTCAGCCGGCCCCTTGTTGCCGAACTCCACATAGAAGCGCGGCTTGGGCTGCTTGGCAGCCGCAATCCGTGACTGCACCTGGTCGATGGCGGCCTGGTATTCGTTGGCAATGCGCTGCGCGCGCTGCTCGTCACCCACGATTTTCCCCAGCAACAGCGTGCTGGCTCGGTGGTTGGCTGGCAGCTCCATGTTGTAGTCCACCACCACCACAGGCAGCCCGGCGTCTTCCAGCCGCTTCACGTCCGGGCCCAGGCCCTTGTACTGCCATTCGGCCAACACCACCACATCAGGTCTGAGTGCCAGCACTTTCTCGACGGAGAAGGTCTGCGCCTCGACCTCGCCCACGTCAGGCAACTCCTTGAGCGAGGGCCGGTGAGCCGAGAACAGCGCCCAGTTGGCAGGACGCCACCCCTCCCAGGCCTCACGAGAAAAACCCACCACTTTATCGAAGGCCTTTTCGCCTCCAATGGCCATGTAGTCCTCGAAATAGAAGCCCAACAACACGCGCTTGGCCGGCAGCTCCACCTTGACAGAGCGACCCAGCACATCCTTGACCACCTCAGAGGCTGCGTGAGCCCCCGGCAGCAACGTCACCGCCAGCGCTCCCAGCACGCACAGCCTTCGGATTGAATACCCCCATCGCATAAAAACACCCTTCACTTCACAGCCCAAATCAGGCTGTCAAAAAGCAGCATTATATATGCGAATCAATCCTATTTAGATTTTCATTGACGGAATGCACCTGCACCGACGGTCACAAATCCACCGCATCTCCAAGGCAGGCTGTGCCTTGGAGATCAACAGCAGGCGCTCAGACCATCTGGCCTTGGCACATGTATTTGGTTTGCATGTAATCGTCCAGGCCATGGCGCGAGCCTTCGCGGCCATACCCTGACTCTTTCACCCCCCCAAAAGGGGCCGCCTCCGACGCCAGCACGCCTTCGTTGATGCCCACCAGGCCCGTTTGGAGCCGCTCCGCCACACGCGACACACGCACGATGTCACGCGAGTAAAAGTAGGCCGCCAAGCCGAAGGGGGTGTCGTTGGCGCGCTGGAGCACTTCGTCTTCGCCGCCGAAGCGGAACAAGGGCACAACCGGGCCGAAGGTTTCCTCCGATGCCAGCGCCATCTCCTCGCTGGCATTGCCAATCACCGTTGGTGCAAAATAATTCGGACCGTCAGCGACCTCGTTCCTGATCCGCTGCCCGCCCACGAGCAGGCTGCCCCCTTGTGCCAGGGCGTCCTTCACATGGCTCTCGATCTTGTCCACAGCGCGCGCGTTGATCATCGGGCCGATCTGCGAGTCCTCCCGAGTCGCAGGCCCTACGCGCAATGCCCCCACCCGGTCGGCCAGCTTGCGTGCGAACACGTCGTAAACCGCGTTTTGCACATAGACGCGATTGGGCGACACACAGGTTTGCCCGCCGTTGCGGAACTTGGCCGCCATCAGGCCATTCACCGCGGCGTCCAAGTCGGCGTCCTCGAAGACGATGAAGGGTGCGTTGCCCCCCAGCTCCAGCGACAGGCGCTTGAGGGTGTCGGCCGATTCACGGGCCAGGTGTTTGCCTACCGCCGTGGAGCCTGTGAAGGTGATCTTGCGCACCCGTGAATCCAGCAGCCAGGCCCCCACCACTTCGCCCACCTTGGCGCGCGATGACGTGACGATATTGAGCACGCCGGGCGGAATGCCTGCCTCCTCTGCCAGCCGCACCAGCGCGAGCGCCGTCAGCGGCGTGTCTTCTGCAGGTTTGGCCACCACGGTGCAGCCTGCAGCCAACGCAGGGGCGATCTTGCGGGCAATCATGGCCAGCGGAAAGTTCCAGGGAGTGATCGCAGCCACCACGCCCACCGGCTCCTTGGCCACCATCAGCTTGCGGCCACGCACCTGCTCGGGAATGATGTCGCCGTAGGAGCGAACGGCTTCTTCGGCAAACCACTCCACATAGGAAGCACCGTAGGCCACTTCGCCCCGCCCTTCGGCCAGGGGCTTGCCCTGTTCGCGCGAAATGATCTTGGCCAGGTCTTCGGTGTTGGCCAAGATCAGCGCGTGCCAGCGCTTGAGGAAACGGGCGCGGTCACGCGCGGGAAGCGTGCGCCAGCCTTCGAAGGCGGCCTGCGCGGCCACCGTTGCCTGGCGGGCGTCGTCCTCACTGCTGTCGGGCACGCGGGCAAAGGTCTCGCCGGTGGCGGGGTCGGTCACGTCGCACACGGCGCGGCTGACACTGTCACACCATTGGCCGTTGATGAAGTTCTGTTGCTTGAGCAAATCGGTACGTGCAAGAGTCAGAGACATGGTCGGAAGTCCTTTCTGGGTCTGTGTATTGGCATGAAAGGCGCGGTCACATACCGCAGCCAAGATGGCGATGTTGAATATCTGCTGCGCCATGGCAAACCGCCACAAATGAGAAATCTCCCCACCAGCCCGCCCTGGAGCACCGGGAAAATACTCACCCAATCTTAGGTTTGCCCCTCGGCAGAAGCATCTGCAATGCGGCAGCCAAATCGACAAAGATTGTGTATTTCGCGCGCATTTGGCACTTTGTGCGGTCGTCAGACTGGGCGGTCCGCGCTCACTCCAAACCATGCAGGCAAAAATGCCCCTATCTCAGGGTGGCGGCTACATGCTTCGGTCAGGCGGAAGTCCGGGAATCTGCAGATAAAGAACGGGCGGCCACTTCACAAAACCAGCGCACCCCCATGGGGATTGCTTGATCGTTGAAATCGTAGCAAGGATGGTGCAAGGCGCATTCACCTTCTGGACCGGCCTCTGTTCGCCCTTGCCCCAACCACAGGTAAGCACCGGGTTTGCGTTGCAGCATAAAAGCGAAGTCCTCAGAGGTGAACGCTGCACGCGGAGCAACCTGTGCCTGCAGTCCCACCGCCTGTGCGGCCTCCAGCGCCAGTACCGCCTCGGCAGCGGTATTGAGGGTGGCGGGGTAGTAGCGCTGGTATTTCACCTGCACATCCGTGCCACTGCACAGCGCCACGCCTTGTGCCGTGTCGCGCAGAGCGGCCTCAATGCGGTCTTGCGTGGCAGCATCAAAACTGCGCACAGTGCCGGTGATCTGAACTTCCGCCGGCAGCACGTTGTGGCTGTGTCCGCCCTCAATGCGGGTGACCGAAAGCACGGCCGATTCGCCAGGGTCTATGCGACGAGCCACGATGGTGTTGAGCTGAGCCACGAGCTGGCTGGCAGCAAGGATGGCGTCGGGTGTATGGTGAGGTTGGGCGGCATGGCCACCCTTGCCGCGCACGGAAATGTCAAACCGGTCGGCCGCAGCCATGATCGGGCCGGTGCGCGTTTGGGCATGGCCCAGGGGAAGGTCGGGCCAGTTGTGCAGGGCATAAACGCTGTCGCACGCAAAGCGCTCGAACAGGCCGTCATCGATCATGCGGGCAGCACCACCCTTGCCCTCCTCCGCTGGTTGAAAGATGAAATGCACGGTACCGCGCAAGCGCAACGCCTGGTGAGTGCGAACGAGCTGTCGGGCCGCACCGATGAGCATGCTGGTGTGGCCGTCGTGCCCGCAACCGTGATGCACGCCTGGGTGGCGGCTGGTATAGGGGCGATGCCCCAGCTCCACCATGGGCAATGCATCCATATCAGCGCGCAAGCCGACGCTGCGACAAGGATTTTCAATCGTTGCTGCGGCACCGCAGTGCAGCGTGCCCACCACACCAGTACCTCCAATCCCTTCGTGAACCTGCAAACCCAGCAGCCGCAGGGCATTGGCCACTATGCCTGCCGTGCGCCTTTCTTCGTAAGCCAGTTCGGGATAGGCATGCAAATCCTGACGCATAGCGACCAAGTCAGGCAACAAGTCAGACACGGGCGCGGCAATTGCGGAAATAGCAGCATTCATCGGTGGGGGTAAAAATGGACAGAGCGACCTGACATATTGATGAGCCTAGCTTAGGGGAAAGCTCCTGTGAAATCGCGTTGTTTGAACCGTGCGACGCAACACTAAATTGCGTTTTGGCCCCCTCTGAATTGCCTCCGTGGTGGTTCACCGCACAAGCTCACGCATTGCCCTGATGCAGTCGGCGCACGGCTGCATGGATGCCCCTACGAATGAGAAAACAGCTTCTCGATCGGGTAATGGTTTTTGACGAAAGGCGACTTGATCACGATGTAGCTGAAGTACTTCTCGATGTTCACGCTGCGCTCCAGCACGTCTTCCATGATGGTCTGGTAATGGACCACGCTACGGGTCACGAACTTCAGCAAATAGTCAAATCCGCCACTGACCAGATGGCATTCAACCACCTCGTCGATGTTGCGGATGGCAGCCTCAAACTTGACAAAATCGTCACGCCTGTGGTCAGACAACGTGACCTGCGTGAACACCACCTGCAT
This sequence comes from uncultured Hydrogenophaga sp., assembly GCA_964342395.1. Lineage (GTDB taxonomy): Bacteria > Pseudomonadota > Gammaproteobacteria > Burkholderiales > Burkholderiaceae_C > UBA2334. Next base: position 3,793 of record CAYFFJ010000002.1, on the reverse strand, counting down.
GGTCCCCAATTTTTCCAGATCGACGTGCGCGCCGTAACCCGACACGAAACCGGCTTTTTCCAGCCGCTTCACCCGAATCAGGCACGGACTGGGCGATAGACCCACAGCATCTGCCAGGTCAACGTTGGTAACCCGGCCATTGCGCTGCAGGTGGCTGAGGATGCGGATGTCGATTCGATCCAGCTTCAGCCCTTCAGGCATCATCGCTTGGCCCCTTTGTGTTGAATCCGAGCATGCCATACCGCACGCCATTCGGCAATTCTAGGGCCGTGCGTGGAATCTCCCGCATAACGCCTTGCTCACTTGAGCGCACGCCGCACTTCCGGCTGCTCAAGCACTTCGTCAAGCGTGTTCTTCAGGCGTTTGAACAGCAATTCAAAGTCGGTTGAGCTGTAGCACAGGGCCGGGGCAAAACCCAGGATGTTGTCCCCAAAGGCTCGGAAAATCACGCGGTTGCGGTATGCCGCCTCGAAGATGCGGTCTGCGAGCTTGAGCGATGCGTCAAAGCGTGTTTTGCCCGCCTTGTCGGCCACCAGCTCCAGCGCACCCAGCAAGCCACGGCTGCGTGCGTCGCCCACCAGGGGATGCTGCTGCAGGTTGCGCAGCCCCTCCTCGAAAAGCGGCGCCTGGGCCATGCCATTGGCCAGCAGCCCGCCGTCCACGTACAGGCGGATGACCTCCAGTGCGATGGCCGCACTCACTGGGTGTGCCGAGTAAGTCTGGCCATGCCCCACCGGAGCACCCGGTGTGCCATCGGCAATACCCTGATAGACCGCGTCGGACATCAGCAACGCACCCATGGGGGCATAGCCGGCGGTCAGGCCCTTGGCAACGGTCATCAAATCGGGCTCCACGCCTTCAGCCTCGCAGGCAAACAGCGGGCCCGTGCGGCCGAAACCGGTGATGACCTCATCCACCACAAAAAGCACCCCCAATTCACGGCATGCGTCACACATCGCCTTCAGCCAACCTTTGGGCGGCACGATCACACCACCGGAGCCTTGAATGGGTTCGCAGAAAAAGGCTGCCACCTGGTCGGCCCCCAATTCACGCACCTTGTCGCGCAGGGCTTGCACCGAGGTGCGGATGATGGCCTCGGGGTCGGAGCCTACCGGGTTGCGATAGGGGTACGGTGATGGGATCTTGTGCTGATTGGGCAGAGGCACGTCAAAATTTTGGTGGAACGCGGCAATCGCCGTCAGGCCAGAGCCCTGGGAGGTCGAACCGTGATAGCCGCGCTCCAGCGAAATGAACTGCTTCTTCTGCGGGCGACCGGTGGAGTTGTAGTAATGCGTGATGTACCGAATGGCGGAGTCCACCGCGTCAGAGCCGCCGAGCGTGAAGTACACATGGCGCAACGACGCAGGGGCCAGTTCCACCAAGCGTGCCGCAAGCCGTATAGCGGGTTCGGAGCCGAAATGGAAGTAGCCGGTGGCGTATGGCAGTTCGGCCATCTGCTGCGCAGCGGCCTTGACGATGCTCTCTTGCCCGTAGCCCACATTCACACACCACAGGCCAGAGAACGCGTCCAGCAGTTCGTTGCCCTGGGCATCTCGCAGGTAGGCTCCGCGCCCCGACGTGAGGACCGAGACCCCTCGTTGCTCGTGCGTACGGAAGTTGACGACCGGGTGAATCAAGTGTTCGCGGTCAAGCGCGACCAGGGTGCTGTTTTGCATGATGGGCATCCAGTTAAAACAAAAAGAGTGTTTTTCATGGTGCCAGAGACCCGCAGCAACAGCTTTCACATACGGGGCAGAAAATCACTGGATGTTTTGAATTTGGGAGGGATTCGGCATTTTCTGCTGCGCCCTTGATGCAAAACTCGCTCCATGCCACAGCCTTAGTGGAGGAGACGCAATGAACATGCTGACCGAGAGTATGTACCCCGCCCAGAACGCCCTGCGCAATGGCGACGTGGAAGCGGCAAAGCGCAGACGCAGTGCAATAAATGCCTCTGGCGCTTGACTGTATTCATTTAGCGCCTCATGGTGCTGGACGCCCCCTGCTGCGCCTGGCGCTGGTGAGCGATGTGCTGGAGAAACTGCGGCTGGATGGCGGGCGGTAGCAGCGTGTAAAATCGTCCACATGATGGCCGATTTTCACAAACCATTTCACCCTCACAGGTGAACCTATGTACCCCCGACACGCGCTTGCTCGGCTGACCGAAGCCCTGGCCGACACCCCTGTCGTGCTGCTCAATGGTGCACGCCAGACCGGCAAAAGCACGCTGGTGCAAACACTGGCAGCAGACAAGCCACGCCGTTACCTCACACTGGACGACCGCGTGGTGCTGGCCGCGGCCAAGTCAGACCCCACGGGTTTCATTGCCAACCTGAGCGGCCCGGTGGTGATGGATGAAATACAACGTGCACCCGAGCTGTTTCTGGACATCAAAGCCGCCGTGGACCGCGACCGCACACCCGGCCGCTTTTTGCTCACCGGTTCAGCCAACGTGCTGCTGTTGCCCGCGTTGGCCGACTCACTGGCCGGGCGCATGGAGGTGGTGCACCTGTGGCCCCTGTCGGGCTGCGAAATGGCGGGGCACGCACAAACCAACCGGGCAGACCTGCTGTTCAACGGCCCAGTGCAGGATCTCACCCCGCCCCCATGCGACCGCGCCACTCTGGCTGCTGCGCTGCTGCAAGGTGGCTACCCCGAGGCCGTCGCCCGCACCAGTGCCAAACGCCGTGGCGCGTGGTTCGAGAGCTACCTGGACACCATCTTGCAGCGCGACGTGCGCGACTTGGCCCAGGTGGAACAACTGACCGAGCTGCCCCACCTGCTGAAGCTGCTGGCCACCCGCAGCGCCAGCCTGCTGAACCAGGCCGAACTGTCACGCGCCAGCGGCCTGAGCCAAACCACCCTCAAGCGCTACCTCAGCCTGCTGGAAACCTTGTTTCTGGTGCACCGCGTGCCCGCCTGGGCGCACAACCCGGGCAAGCGCTTGGTCAAATCGCCCAAAGTGTTTTTGCCCGACACCGGCCTGCTGACCTGGCTGCTGGACATGACCACCGGTAGCCTGAACGCTCTGCCCGGCCTGCCGGGCCATGTGGTGGAAACCCATGTGGCCGCTGAGCTGCTGAAGCACCTCGGCTTCAGCGAGCAGGGCCTGAGCCTGTACCACTACCGCACGCCCACCGACATCGAGGTGGACTTTGTGCTGGAAAACCGGACGGGCCACATCACGGGCATAGAAGTGAAAGCCAGCGCCAGCATCGACAGCGGCGCCTTCAAAGGCCTGCGCCACCTGCAAGACACCGAAGGCGACAAATTTCTGCGCGGCGTGGTGCTGTACGCCGGGCGTGAGGTGGTGCCGTTTGGCAACAAGCTGTGGGCGGTGCCACTGAGTGTGTGGTGGGGATAAAAATATGAATAAAAGCGGGCCTGGCGCTTAACTCTATTCATGTTTTAGCTACGAACTTATTGACCCGCGATACCTTCTGTGCACTGAAGGCCGCTTGAGCCTGACTGATGGGCTCACGGTTGGTGCGGGTGGCTGGAATCGGCCATCAGCGGTCTGTCGTCAAATGAGAAAGCTGTTGCTCAACGTTGAAGTTCAGCGGCCGCCGGAGGCAGTCCGCTGGAACGCCGGGTTGGGCCGCTGCATGCTATTGGTTGAGTTGAATTTGCTTTTCGATACGCTGCCCGCGACGAAGCACCGAAACTGACGTCTGTTTTCCTCTTCTTTCTCGCGGAAGTTCATTAAGGATGGTGTCCAAAACTCATCGCCAAAGCGATCTGACCTTGCCCCTGAAAAGTGGAGTTCTTGGCCTTGTTGAAAATACCGACAAGG
>CAYFFJ010000001.1:0-92139 GCA_964342395.1 uncultured Hydrogenophaga sp. | reverse complement strand
AGCCGCAAATACCCCGAGCGCATCAAAGAGGCGATGGAAAACACCGGCGAGACCGATGCGCTGGTGGTGATGGGCGGCTCGGTCCACGGCATCAACGTGGTGGTGGCCTGCTTTGAGTTTGACTTCATGGGCGGCAGCATGGGCAGCGTGGTGGGCGAGCGTTTTGTGCGTGGGGTGGAAACCGCCATCGAGCAAAAAGTGCCCTTCATCTGCTTCACCGCCACCGGTGGCGCGCGCATGCAAGAGGGCCTGCTGAGCCTGATGCAAATGGCCAAAACCAACGCTTCCCTCACCCGCCTGGCAAAAAAAGGCCTGCCCTACATCAGCGTGCTGACCGACCCCACCATGGGCGGTGTGAGCGCGGGCTTTGCCTTCTTGGGCGACGTGGTGATTGCCGAGCCCAAAGCCCTGATCGGATTTGCCGGCCCCCGCGTGATTGAAAACACCGTGCGCGTGAAGCTGCCCGAGGGGTTTCAGCGCGCTGAGTTTTTGCAGACCAAAGGCGCGGTCGATTTCATTTGCGACCGCCGCGAACTGCGCAGCACCGTGGCCAACACACTGGCCATGCTGCAACGCCAAAGCGCAGACGCAGTGCAATAAACGATGCCCACTGAGGCCTCGCCGACCCTGACACGGCTGCCGCTGTTCCCGCTGCAGACCGTGCTGTTCCCCGGCAGCCCTCTGCCCCTGCGCATTTTTGAAGTGCGCTACCTGGACATGGTGCAACGCTGCCACCGCGAGCACGCCCCTTTCGGAGTGGTGTGCCTGACACAAGGAACTGAGGTGTCCACCGCGCCCCGCTCAGGCAACACCGATACCCCCGAAGCTTTTCACAACGTGGGCACCCTGGCCTACATCGGGCACTTTGAGCAAATCCAACCCGGCCTGCTGCACGTGATCTGCCAGGGCGAACAGCGCTTTCGCGTGCGGAGGTGCGAAAAGCTCAAGCATGGCCTGTGGGTGGCCGATGTGGAGCTGCTCCTCCCCGACCTGCCCACGGCTGTGCCCGAGGAGCTGGCAAGCTCCGTCATCTCACTGCAACGGGTGGTAGACAGCCTGCGAGCACAAACCACCGGGGTCGAACACCTGCCAGTCACACCGCCATACCACTGGCACGATGCGGGCTGGGTGGCCAACCGTTGGTGCGACCTGCTGCCTGTGGGCAGCGAACTGAAACAGCGCCTGATGTCGCTAGACGGCCCCCTGCTGCGGCTGGAACTGGTGGGTGATGTGCTGGAGAAACTTCGGCAGGATGCCGGGCGGTGACGGACAGCACTAAGGCCTGTATCCGCCAAGCGGATACACACGAGACACATATGAGAGATGGCAGTGCACAAATGCCGCTCCTGATCGCAGCCCTTCTGGCAGAGCATCCCGAACATCACGACTACTGACCCCGTTTGTACACCTCGGCAAGGTCGCATAGGTCCCAGTTTCCGCCTGTCAATACCGCGCAAACTTTTTCATCCGGTTCAACTTTGATGACGCCGGCCAACAAAGCGCCAATACCGATAGAGGCAGCGGGCTCAGCAATCAATTTCGCATCTTTAGCAAGGCAACGCATACCCGCGACGATGTGCTCATCGTCAACCAGAACAATTTCATCCACGTATTTCTCGATGATGGGATAAGGGTTCTGGCCCGGAACGCTGATTCGCACCCCATCCGCAATGGTGTCCAGCAAGGGCAGCGACGTGCGCTCCTTGTTGATCCGGCTTTGGTAGTACTTGGGCGTCAAGGAAGGCTCTGCGGCGATGACCCGTACCGATGGCCTCATTTCCTTGATGGCAGTGGCAATGCCCGAAATCAGGCCACCGCCACCCAGGGGAACGATGACGGTGTCCACACCCTCCAGATCCTCCAGAATCTCGCAACCAATGGTGCCCTGGCCGGCCATGACCAGCGGGTCCTCGAAGCCGTGAACCGCTGCGTAATTGTTCTCTTTGGCAAGATCGCACACCTTTTTCCATCGAGCGGCCGTGTCACCGTCGAAAAGAATGACTTCCGCCCCCAGGGCTTGGGTGTTCTCTATCTTGATCCTGGGTGTCGTCACCGGCACAACAATGGTTGCTTTGACACCCAGCATCCTGGCTGCATAGGCAATCCCCTGGGCATGATTGCCCGAAGAAGTCGCAATGAGGCCATTGGCAAGCTGTTCTCTGGAAAGCGACAGCGCCTTGTTCAAAGCGCCTCGAATCTTGAAGGCGCCCGTGATTTGCAGGGTTTCAGGCTTCAGATAAAGCTGGCAGCCCACAGCCTTCTCGATTTTTTCCGCACGCAATATCGGCGTGCGTTTGATATGGGGTTTCAACCGTTCCTGAGCTTCGCGGATGTCCTGGAGGGTGGGATGTTCGAGCATGGTAATCACTCTATGAATTCAAAGAAGGTTCCGACGTTGTTGGCCAACGCGTTCTGGTAAATCTTGTGGGAGGTCGTGTTGTCCTGAATGGCCATGCCCGTGGAATCAAAAATCGTGATCTCCTCGTCACTCATCCGCCCAGGCTTCTTGCCCAGCAAGACCTCTCCGATCTCTGCATGGATGCCGTCGTTGGACAGGATATTCAGCTCCAAGGCATGCTGTATTTCGCCTTTTTCCCTGCACTGCAGAACCGAGTCCACAACGGTTTTGGCATGCCTGAAGATCTCCGGGTCAAACTCCTGTTTGCCTTTTGCATCGGTGCCGATCGCAACGACGTGCGTGCCTGGTTTTACCCAAGCGGCCTCCACCACAGAGCCTTTCCCGCGGGTGGTGGTGATCAGGATGTCGGCTTGTTCGACCGCTTCTTGCTTGGAATTCGCCACAAACACCGGAATGCCAAACTCACGTTCGATATCGGCTTTGAAGCTGAGCAGCGAATCGGTGTGGTGGTCCCACGCATGGATCTCCTCGATTTTCATGACCTGGCTGATCGCACGGATCTGCATGCGCGCCTGATTTCCGGTGCCGATCGAAGTGACCCTTTTCGCATTTTTCCTGGCAAGTGCTTTCACCGACACGGCCCCCGCCGCCCCCGTCCTGAGGCCGGTGATCAGACTTCCATCCATCACACATACCAGCGCGCAAGTCCTGGCATCGAACAACAGGATGGTCCCCATGCCGCTGGGCACGCCGTAGGTGGCCGGGTTATGGGGGAAGCCGCCAGAAGAGGCTTTCATCGAGATGGTCTCGTTGCCCTTGTAGTAGCCCAGCTTGAAATCGATGTCTCCGCGCGGCGGGTGAAGGTCGATCCCGATGTAGTCCGGTTGCACCACCTGATCGCTGTTGAAGCCTTTGTAGGCCTCTTCAACGGCAGCGATGACTTCCTTCATGGCGATCAATCCACGAACTTCTTCTTTTTTCAGCAACAGCGTTTTCATATGTATCGTCTCCTGAATCAGTAACCTCGCGCCCTGTCCACCAAGCCCACCATGGGCAAACCCACCCGATGGCGGCGCAAGTTGTCCACCACAGCATCCACCGCAGTTTCGGGCTGCGTCATGCTGGCGATGTGCGGCGTCAACACCACCCTCGGGTGGTGCCAGAAGGGGTGCTCGTGCGGAAGCGGCTCCGGATCGCACACGTCCAGGATGGCTGACGACAACCTGCCTTCGTCGAGCGCCTGCAGCAGGTCTTGCTGCACCAGGTGCCCGCCGCGGCCCACATTGATCAGGGCGGCGCCCTGCGGCAGTTGGTCGAACAGCGGCTTGGAAAGAATGCCGCGCGTGCTGTCGGTCAACGGCAGCAGGCAGATGAGGATGTCGGTGCGCGCCAGGAACACCTGTAAACCATCCGGGCCGGCATGGCATTCAACGTCACCAGTGACTTGTCGCGGCGAACGGCTCCAACCCGCACAGGAAAAGCCGAAACTGCGCAACTTCTCCAGCACCGCGCGCCCCAGCACGCCAAGGCCCAACACACCAACGCGCTTTGACGCGGCCGGATACACGCGGTGCGTTTGCCATTGGACGGCCCGTTGCTGGTGGCAATAGGTGTGCCAGTCACGATGGATTGAAAGCACGGCCAGCGTCACGTACTCAACCATGCCATCGATGATGCCGGGTTCGACCATGCGCACCACCGGCAGCCTCTCGGGGATGAGGGAGAAATCGAACTGATCGGTTCCAGCCCCGGTCGAGAACAGCACTTCCAAGTTCGGGAAGCGCGTTGCCAAGTCATCTGGCGGCTGCCACGCAGCCAGGTAGCGCACTTCACGCGGATCTCCGATGTCTGGCCATATGCGAAACGGCAACTCTGGCATCTGCCGGGCCAACAATTCTGACCATACCGCTCCGCGAACTGGATCGGACTTGTAGAGAAATGTCATGGGTGCCGATCGACAGTCATGATCACTTGGGCCGGTAGATCACATACACCTTGGCCACGTATTCCTGGCTATCCCAGCTGCAGTTAGCGCCTTGCTCAACGAGGAAAATGTCGCCTTTGGAAAATGTGTGGCTACGACCAATTTCATCGACAAAGGTCACGCGGCCGTCCAGCAGGTACATCAGCTCGTAGTGGCGATAGAACATGGGCCGACGTGCGTAGGGCGTGGAGTCCCAGGTGCCGCACATGAATTCGCCGTCCGCAGACGTGTAGTCGGTGTAATTGCGGCAGGTGGGGGCCGGAGTGGTCAGCAACTCTGCAGCCGGCCCACCCGAGGGCCCCAGCAGTGGATCTGCCTGGATAACCACAATGGAACCATCACCAGGTTGGCTCTTGTTGTAACGGGTGAAAATCAGTGACACCGGTCCTTGTGTCGACCAGGCAAAAGTCGCACCCTGCTTGATCACCGCGCTTTGATTTGGCCCAAGCGTCAGAGTGGAACCCTGCTGCGTCAGAGTAAGGCTGCCTTCGTTGACGATGATGAACTCGTCTGACGGAAGGGACTGCACGGTCCCGCTGCCGGCGTCCAGCGTGATGACACCGGCCGTCACCGGCCCTGTCGGCCAATTCAGCACGCTGCGGGACGCGAGGAAACGGTCCTCTCCTGCGGTGGCATGCACTGTGACGCCCAAGCTCTTGTCCCGCGCAAATGCGCGCAGATCGACGAAAGTTGGCGGTGTATTCAGACAGGGTCGTACCTGCGACAAGTTCGACATGGAGATTCTTTCAAAGAGAGGGGAATGCGGCTTACAGGGTCCCTGTCGCCGCTTGGGCAAAACGCCCTATGTGGAAACGCTCAATCGGCGTGGTCGTGGCACCTGTGTGGATCAGTTCGGCCATCACGTCACCAACACCGGGGCCCAACTGAAAGCCTTCACCCGAGAAGCCGAATGCGTAGTACAGGCCAGGCACGCGCGCACTCGGTCCCATGGCCGGGCGACTGTCTTGCATGTAGCCCTCAATGCCAGCCCAGACGCGGATGATGCTCAAGTGCTTGAAGGCAGGAACCAGTCGCGGTGCGTGCGCCAGCTTGATCAGCGTTCTGCGCGGATTTACATAGGCGCGCCGATTTTCCATGTCCGGCTGCTCGTGACCACCACCGCCAATCACGATGTTGCCGCGCGCGATCTGGCGGAAATACGCACTCTGCTCGGGCACATCCGTGATCGCGCCAATGGTCGGTCCGATGGCGTATGGCACGGGCTCTGTGACACACATCTGCGGCGCTTTGACAATCATCGGCACAGGTTCACCAAAACTGGCACTGATACGGGCTCCCCAGGCGCCCGCGGTAATGAGCGCCACAGGGGCACGGAAGACCCGACCATCGACGGCGGTAACGCGGAATTCAGCACCGTCCTTTTCAACTTCAATGATCTCGGTGTTCTCGAAAACCTGCGCGCCCTCCCGCACCGCTGCGTGTCCAATCGCCGGTGCCGCCAACCGGGGATTCGCATGGCCATCGTAAGGCGCCAAACAGCCTGAAGTGATGTCAGGAGCCAGGTAGGGATAGCGTTCGCGCAACGCTTTTGCCGTCAGCATTTGCATGCCCAAGTGAAAATCCTGGGCGTCCTGTGCATACGTTGCCATTCGCTCTTCGTGCGCCGGCAGAAAACCCAGGCGCAGATGTCCGTTCAGCAAGAGTTCAACATCCTGCCCGAACAACTCCTTGAACTTCAGCCAGATCTCGCGCGAACGGTTGGACAGCGGCAGTTCATCGATGGGGCGGCCCATACGCCGCACATTGCCAAAATTGACGCCACTGGCTTGCTGCCCAATCAAGCCCCGTTCCAGCAGGATGACCGACATGCCGCGCTTGCGCAAAAAGAACGCAGCGGAAGCCCCCATGATGCCGCCACCGACGATGATGACATCTGCCTTATTCGCGCTCATTCCGCCTCCTCCCGCACAGCCATCGATAGCGGCTTCACCGGTGCCTGGCCACGCAAGCGCCCCACCTGTTCCACCGGAATGCCGGCGGCATGCGCAATGATTTCCGCACCCGCGTTTCCGCAATAGCGCCCCTGGCAGCGCCCCATGCCGACGCGGCACAATGCCTTGGCGCGGTTGGCTTCCTGCGCACCCATGTCGCACACTGTGCGGCGCAATTCACCCGCAGTGATAGCTTCGCACCGGCAAACGATGGCTTCGTCCGGCAGCTGCGCCGCCTGTTGGGCGGGCCAGGGAAAGGCCTGCGCCAAACCTTGGCGAAAGCGTTCCATCTTGGCTTGCTGCGCCCGCAAGCCCTGCAGTTCGCCCACCGGCACCTTGCGGCCCAGGTCGGTCAACAAAGCCAGGGCCGCCAAGCGCCCGCCCACTTCAGCGGCATCAGCCCCCAACACACGCATGCCGTCACCAGCCAGGTACACCCCTGGCACCGACGTGCGTCCGTCTGCCCCCACCTGAGGCAACCACTGGCGGGTTTCCTGGTCAAAGCGGAAAGCACAACGCGCCAGATCGGCCAACTGTGTTTCAGGGCGCAGGTGGTAACCCATGGCCACGGCGTCACACTCCAGCGTTTGGGTGTGGCCGCTCGCATCGTGGAACACCACACCTTGCACGCCACTTTCCGGCGAACCTTTGATTTCGATGGGCGTGATGCCGGTGAGCACTTTCACGCCTGCGCGCTTGAGCCCTGCGACCAGCACCAGCCCGTTGAACAACACTGCGGGACGGGCCAGCAGTTTGGGCAAGGCGGCCACACGCCGCATGAAGGGCGATGTGTCCAACACCGCCGCCACCGTGGCGCCGGCCTTGACGTATTGCGAGGCCACCAGGTAAAGCAATGGCCCACTGCCCATGAACACAATTTGGCGGCCAATGGCGCAGGCTTGGGCCTTCAACGCAATCTGCGATGCGCCCAGGCTGTAGGTGCCCGCGTAGTGCCAGCCCTTCACAGGCATCAGCCTATCGGTGGCGCCAGCGCAAATCACCAGTGCGTCATATGGCAAGGCGCGGGTGCGCTGCTCATGCACCACGTGCAGCTGGTGGTCTGCTATGTTCCAAGCCAGGGTTTCAGGCAGGTAGTCGATCCTGCCGCGCAATGCGTCAAAGCCCTGGTGCAATGCCTGGGCGCGCTCAGCCTCTGTGCCATACAGCTTGGCGTAGGGGCGTGTGAAGTTCTCTGGCTGACGGCGGTAAATCTGGCCACCGTCCCGCCGGTTCTCGTCCACCACGGTGGGCCGCAATCCCGCAGCCACCAGGGTTTCTGCGCAGCGCACACCAGAAGGCCCTGCGCCAACGATGATTACGCGAGGTTCGGCCATGTCGCCCCCGGCTGTTTTGTGACGATACTCATCCCATCCTTTACCAGGGTTGTGCAAGCCCGCAAACGCTCGCCATCCCCCGTCCACACCCAACAATCCTGGCAAGCCCCCATCAGGCAGAAACCAGCACGCTTACCATCGCCAAACTCGGACTCACGCAGGCTGCGCACGTTCTGCAGCACCGCCACCATCAGGGTGTCGCCCTCAAGCGCTTCGGCCACCTGCCCGTCGATCACCAGGCGCACACGGGCCCGCGCAGTTTCTGCCAAACGGACAAAACGCGGGTTCATGCAACGTTCTCCTCTACCAGGCGCAACGGGCTTTGGACGTGGCGCAGTTCAGACTCCGGGCGATGGCAGAGAATGCTGCCACCGTTGTCCAGCATCTGGCGGGGCGGCGGCAAGTTGTTGCACACACCGTCCACGCGCAGCGGGCAACGCTCAAGAAAGGAACAAATGCCGCGCATCTGCCCTGCGGAGACCAGCGGCGGCAGAGCCGACGGGGTGCGGCCCTCCACCTCTTCCAGCCAGCCCCGGCGCAGCGCCGGCACCGACGACACCAGCAGGTGCGAATACGGATGAAAGGGAGGCAGTGACATGGCATTGCGTTTGCGCGCTTCCACTTTGTGCCCTGCATACATCACCACGATCTCGTCACAAATGCTGCGCACCGTGTTGATGTCGTGGCTGATGAACATGTAGGACACGTTCAGTTCCTTGCGCAGCTCAGCCATCAGCTCCAGGATTGCGGCTCCTACCACGGTGTCGAGCGCAGAGGTCACCTCGTCACACAGGATCAGGTCAGGCTGTGCCGCCAGAGCCCGCGCCAGGTTGATGCGCTGCTTTTGCCCACCAGACAACTCGCCCGGCAAGCGGTCGGACACGGATGACGGCAGTTTCACCAGATCCAGCAGCTGCAATACACGTTTGCGGCGCGTCTCGCCCTTCATGCCGTGGTAGAACTCCAGCGGACGGCCAAGGATGCGCTCGATGCTGTGCAGCGGGTTGAGCGCGGTATCGGCGTTCTGGAACACGAACTGAATGCGGCGAAACTGTTCGCGGGTGCGCCCGTCCAGCGTCGGTGCAAGGCGCTTGCCGTCCAGGAGAATTTCGCCCTCCGAAGGCATCACCATGCCCGCAATGGCACGTGCAAGCGTCGTTTTGCCAGAGCCCGACTCACCTATCACGCCAATGGTGGCGCCGCGCGGAATAACGAGATTGATGTCATCCAGCACGCACTTCACCGGCGCACCACGTTTGGCCACACCGTAGGAGGCGTACAGACCGCGCACCTCCAGCAGCGGGTGCTCCTGCGACGGTTTGATCTCGGCGCTCGTCGTATTGCGTTTGGGAGCGATCGCTGCCAGCAGGCTCTTCGTATAAGCGTGCGCAGGGGCAGTGAGTATCTGCGTGGTGGTACCTATCTCGCGAATCTCACCGTCGCGCAGCACCACAATGCGGTCGGCCATCTGTGCCACCACCGCCAGATCGTGCGATACATACACAGCCGTACTGCCACGCTCTTGCACCACCTTTTTGAACGCACGCAGCACTTCGATTTGCGTGGTCACGTCCAACGCCGTGGTGGGCTCATCCAGAATCACCAAGTCGGGGTCTGTGATCAGGGCCATCGCCGCCATCAGGCGCTGCAGTTGACCACCCGACACCTGGTGCGGATAACGCTTGCCAATGTTCTCCGGATCCGGCAGGGCCAGGGCACGGAACAGTTCCACGGCCTTGGCTTCAGCCACTTCACGCGACATCAGCTTGTGGATCAACGCACTTTCCACCACCTGGTCCATCAACCGCTTTGAGGGGTTGAACGATGCTGCAGCACTCTGCGCGATATAGGCCACTGTGCGGCCGCACAAACCGGACAGCTCGCTTTCACTCATGGCCAACACCTGATGACCAGCAACCGTTACGGAGCCGCCAGCCAGGCGGCAACCCGCACGCGCATAGCCCATGAGTGCCAGGGCAATCGTTGTTTTTCCCGAGCCAGACTCGCCGATCAGCGCAAGCACTTCGCCCTTTTTGATGGAGAACTCTGCCCCATGGACAATCGGGAATTCTTCGCCCATGTCATTGCGGGCCGTGACCCGCAGGCCAGATACCTTGACGATGTCAGTCATATCAATCCCCACTTCCACGGCGCTTGCGGCCAGCCAGACTGTCGATGACCATATTGACGCCAATGGTCAACGTTGCAATGGCAATCGCCGGAACGATCACGGCAGGTGCGCCTTCGCTCAAGCCAATGATGTTTTCTCGCACAAGCGACCCCCAGTCAGCCTCCGGCGGCTGAACGCCCAAGCCAAGGAAGCTCATTCCACTCAACATCAGCACAATGAACACGAAACGCAAACCGAAGTCGGCCAGCACTGGGCGAAACATGTTCGGCAACATCTCGAAGAAAGTGATGTAGATCAAACCCTCACCCCGCGCCCGCGCCGCCTGCACATAGTCCATGGCCTGCACATTGACGGCCAGTGAGCGTGCAATCCGGTAGGCACCGGCTATGTAGCCAATACCAGCGGTCAAGATCAGCACCGGGATCGAGGAGCCAAACGCGGCAATGATGATCAACGCCAGCAGCTTGCTGGGGATACTGAGCTTGACATCGACGATGCGGCTGACGATGGCGTCGAACCAGCCCCCTGCGGCGGCGGCAAACAGGGCCAGCGCGGTGCCACCAAAACTTGCCACCACCACGGCAGCCAGCGCCACCCCAATGGTGTAAGGCGCTCCGTGCAGGATGCGGCTCAGCATGTCACGCCCCAGGTAGTCGGTGCCCAATGGGTGTGCAGCGCTCATCGGCGCAAACACGTCGTCACCAGTGACACCACCCACATCATGTACCGCCAAATAGGGGCCGAACAGGGCCATCGTCAGCCAGAACACAACGATCGTCAGACCGATCACAGCCGCCAACGGAAGGCGGCGCCTCGGCTTGCGTTTGGCAGATGGGGAAAGGGTGGAAGTGCTCATTTGCGCAACCTTGGATTGGAAAGAATCGCGGCCAAATCGGCCAGAGTCAACAGCACCAGGTAGCCGGTGCAGAAAACCATCACGCAGGCCTGCACCACGGGCATGTCGCGCATGGTGACGGAGTCCACCATCAGACTGGCGATGCCCGGGTAGTTGAAGATCGACTCAACGATGATCACGCCGCCGATCAGGTAAGCCAGCGACAACGCAATGGCGTTGGCGATAGGGCCAACCGCATTGGGCAGCGCATGGGTCAACACCATTCGGATCGGGCGCACGCCTTTGAGGCGAGCCATCTCGATGTAAGAGGAATTGAGCTGGTCGATCACTGCGGCGCGGGTCAAGCGCGCCATCTGCGCCACAATCACGCAGCACAGCGTCATCACCGGCATGGCATACACGCGCAGGAACTGACCGAAGCTCTGGATATCGTCGGCGCGCGACAGCGCAGACAGCCAACGCAGCTTGACGGCAAAAACCAGCACTGCCACCGTGGCAATGAGAAATTCTGGCACTGACACCGTCCACACCGTTGCCACGCTGACCGTGCGGTCATACAACGTGCCGCGGTACATGGCCGACGATATGCCAATGGCCAGCGCGACGGGAACCGACACAGCGGTCGTTGACGCTGCCAACATCAGCGAATTGGGCAAACGCGCCCCCACCAGCTCAGCCACGGGCAAACCGTTGGCCAAGGCGGTGCCTGGATCGCCGCTCAACAAGCCAGCCAGCCATTTGAGGTAGCGAACATAGCCGGGTTGGTCCAACCCAAACTTTTCGCGCAGTGCCGCAAGCAACTCCGGCGTCGCTTCTTGGCCCAGCATGGCTTGGGCTGCATCGCCCGGCAGCAGGTTGGTGATCGTGAAGATCACGACCGAAACGGCCAGCAGGGTCAGTACACCCACCCCGAGCCGGTTCAATATGAGCCGTGCAGTGGTTCCGTTCATGATTGTGCTTTCATCGTGGAATGGGCTGGCGCCGCCCTGGCGCCAGCCGATTGCCAACAGGTATCAGGTGTCGAGCCAGACGTGCTCGGCGAATTTGGAACCCATGAGGCCACCCAGCGGGTGGCTGCCATAACCCTTGAGCTTGTCGGTGAAACCGTCAATCGAGTGGATGAACATCGGGATCCCGACGCCGCACTGCTCATGCACCATCACCTGCATGTCGGCATACATCTGCTTGCGCTTGGCTTCATTGGTTTCGGCGCGCGCGGCATCCAGCAGCTGATCAAACTGATCGTTCTTCCAGCCCGATACGTTCATCGACGCATTGGACTTGTAGAACAGCGTGAACATCAGGTCGACCGTCGGACGCGGACTGATGTTGCCAAAAGACAGTGAATGTTTGGCCCAGTGGTTGGACCAGTAGCCGTCGGCGGGCATGCGCTTGATGTCCAGGTTCAGGCCGACCTTTTGCGCCGACAACTGCAGGATCTGCGCCATGTCGACCGAACCCGTTGCGGCCGTCGATGCCACCACTGGCAAGGTCATGCCAGCCATGCCGGATTTCTGAAGGTGGAATTTGGCTTTGTCCAGATCGAACGAGCGTTGCGGCAAGCCTGCAAAATAGAAACGATTGGATGGCTGAACCGGCTGGTCGTTGCCAATAATGCCGAAACCGCGCATGGCCACCTTGCGGATCTGTTCGCGGTCCAGCATGTATTTCATTGCCAGCACGAAGTCCGGATTCTTCACCGGGCCGAGATTGTCTCGCATGATGATGTCGGTGTAATGACCGGTCTTCGATTCATACAACGTGTAGCCAGGAGCCGTGTTCACCGTCGGGGCCGAACGCGGGTTGATGCCATTGATCAGTTGCACGTCACCCGACAACAACGCGTTCACGCGTGCCGCCTCGTCGGGAATCGAGAAGTACTCGATCTCGTCCAGGTAGGGCTTGCCAGACACCCAGTATTCGTCATTGCGCACACTGATGGAACGCACGCCGGGTTTGAATTCCTTGCACTTGTAAGGCCCGGTACCGATCGCGGTGGTGAAGTCCGTCGCGCCGTCCTTGATGATCGAGAAATGGGCGGTACCCAGCAGCGCTGGCAGATCGACGTTTGGCGAATTCAACTTGATCTGGAGCTCCAGTGGACCAGTTGCCTTGATTTCCTCGAACTCTTCGGCCACGGCCTTTACTTTGGAGACAGTGGCAGGGTTCTTGTGGCGCAGCAGTGAATACACCACGTCAGCCGAGGTCAACGGTTTGCCATCGTGGAATCGCACATCCTTGCGCAGCTTGACGTTCCACAGCGCTCCGTCCTTGCTGGTGATCGATTCCGCAAGCTCCATCTGAGGCGCCAGCTTGGTGTCGATGGTGGTCAGGCAGTTGTAGAACATGTAGTGGCGCACGTAGTCGGCAATGCCGCTACCCTTGGCCGGGTCGAGCGTGTCTGCAGTTGAGCCTGCACCCACAGCAACGCGGATCTTGCCGCCTTTTTTCGGGGTTTGCGCAAAGGCTGCGCCGGTATGGGTCAGCAAGCTGCCCGCAGTGGAAGTCAACACGCCGCCAGCCACGAGTTGGCGCATGACATCGCGACGGGTGCTTCCCCGCTTCATGTCGCCAATGACGCTGTCATTGAGCGCGGAATGCGGCGAAATGACGATATCGAGTTTTGTGTCGCTCATGTCTGTCTCCTCAAGTTCTGAAAGGTGTACCGGCAGCATCTGCCGATGGTTTACAACTGCGGTGCATTGCACCGCCACTGTTTGGTTGCGTGGATCAAGCTGACCCGGTCAATGCAACCAATCCTGAAGCCGATAGTAGGCACCTACGATCGGCAAAAACCAGGGCTTGCCAAAGTGCCCAGGGATTGCTGGCCACGTCAGCGAACGCCATGGGTTTCGTTCTGCTTGGCCTGCCATGACATCGGCCATGACCTGCCCCATGTGCACGGACATCTGCACGCCATGTCCGCTGTATCCCGTGGAGTAGTACATACCGCGGTGCTCACCCGCCCGGGGCAGACGGTCTGCCGTCATGTCCACCAACCCGCCCCAGCAATAGTCAATGCCCACGCCACGCAGATCAGGAAAAATCTCTTCCATCGCCGCTCGCAGAACGACCCCACTCTTGCGGTCTGAGCTGGGACTTGACATCGCAAAGCGCGCACGTCCGCCGAAAATCAACCGGTTGTCCGGCGAAAGACGGAAGTAGTTGCCGACGTTCTTTGACGTCACGTAGTTGCGCCGGTTCGGCATCAGGCGATCCAGCACTGCGGTATCAAGCGGCTGCGTCGCGATGATGAAGCTGCCGACTGAAATCATGCGGCGGCGGAAGTGGAAGAATGGCCCCGTGCGAGAGTTGCCTGTCGCCAGCAGCACCTGTCCGGCGTCTAGGGTGCCACGGCCACAGGTGACGCGAAAACCCCCATCAACCCGACGCTCCAGCTTGGTCACCGGCGCATGTTCATAGATGCGAGCGCCCGCGCGGGCTGCGGCTTGCGCCAAACCAACGCCAAATTTGCCCACATGCATTTGCGCACTGGTTTTCTGCAACAGACCGCCATGGAAACTCGATGAGTTCACTTCCGAGCGGATGCGGGTCGCTGGCACCATCTCAACGTGCGGATCAGCCTCACGGCGCAGCAGATCGCAAGCCCGCGCCAGCTTGTCGTAATGCTCTGGCTTGGCGGCCAGCTTCAGCTTGCCCACACGCATGAAATCGCAGGCGATATCTTCCTGGGCAACCAGGCTTTCCACCGTGTCCACCGCAAGGTCGTAAGCGCGATAGAAAGCACGCGCCGTGTCCACACCCAGCCGCGCGGCCAAGCCACCGAAGTCGTGCGCCAGGCCGCTGCTGCAGTGCCCGCCGTTGCGACCCGATGCCTCGCCCACGACACGGCCCGCTTCCAGCACCACCACGTTGGCACCGCGCTTGGCCAACGCCAGTGCCGCGGACAACCCGGTAAAGCCCGCCCCGACCACCACAACGTCGGCGCGCCCTGCCACCGGGCCTTCGGCGCCCGCGGTGAACTTGGGTGCCGACGCGAGCCAATAGGATTCGAGCTTCATCGCAGCGTCCTGTCTTGGTGACTTTCAGGGCTCACACCCGGCTCACAAACCCACGAGAGCAGGCAGGCCACTCGCGTCCTTGATTTCGTGAGCACCCCACACGGGCCAGCTCGGCTCGTGGCCACGCGCAATGAACACCCGGTTCTTGATGCCGATGTCGTCTGCCGACAAATGGTCGTAGCGATGGCTGGATGACACGTGCAGGATGTCATCCGGGCTGCAGCCCAGCTGGTCGATCATGTATTCGAAAGCCTGCAGGCGCGGTTTGTAGGCGCCCGCCTGCTGCGCGGTGTAGACACGGTGAAAGGGCGCACCCAGTTTGGCCACGCTGTGAGGAATCAGGTCATTCATGGAGTTGGACAGGATCACCAGCTTGTACTCCGTTGCCAGTTTGGCCAGCGCCGCAGGCACCTCCGGCCACGGATTCCAGCTTGGCACGGCCTCATAAAACTTCAACCCTTCGTTGTCGCGGTATTCGACACCCCAGCGACGGCAAGTGCGCTCGATGGCATTGCAGACGATCTGGTCGTAGGGTTTCCAGTCGCCCATCACTTCATCCAGGCGGAAAGAGGAGAAATCGCGTGTGAACTGGGCCATGTTCTGGGGCGCAATGCGATCGGCATAGAGCTCGCGCGCCACGTCCGCCATCTGGAAGTTGATCAGCGTTCCGTAGCAATCAAAGGAGATGTATTTCGGCCTCAAGGTAGTAGTCATGTTCAGATTCCTTTGTTCAGTGAATTCATGCCTTCAGCGGTGCTGCATCCGGTCAGCGGCTCAGGGTCAGGAGGCATGTTCAGGCTTGCAATTTGCGTGTGCAGGAACGCTGCTTCCTGAAACCAATTTCACCATTCACTTGCCGCTTGGATGTCTTGTTTTGATCCGGTTCAAACGCAGAAAAAGCGGAATTTCCATGGCCGTTCAGCACAATTCACCAGGCACGTTGAGACCCCTCGCGCCCACCGCGCTCCAGCGCTTCAGGCAAAGTCGACCAGCACACTCTTGAAGCGCAAATTGGCTTCGTACGCCTGCCGGCCAAGGTCTTTGCCAATGCCCGAACGCTTGTACCCACCCGTCGGAATCACGTAGTCCCAGCTGCGCCCATAGCGGTTGATCCACACGGTGCCTGCCTCGATGCCACGCGCCATGCGCATGGCGCGGCCAATGTCCGCCGTGTGCACGCCAGCAGCCAGGCCGTAGTCCGGGTGGTCTGCCAGCGCGAGGGCCTCGTCCTCCTCGTCAAACACCTGCACCGTGATCACAGGCCCGAAGATTTCCGACCTCACCGCCTCAGACCCGCTGCCAACGTCGCTCAGAATGGTGGGCTGGTAAAACGCGCCGTCGTTGCCGGTTGCGATGCGTGCGCCGCCCGCCAGAATCCGGCCACCGCCCTCCACCGCGCGCTGGACGATGCCGTCAATCCGCTCCATCTCGCGCATCGAAATAATGGGGCTCAGGGTGGTGTCGGCATCCCAGGTGTTGCCCGCTTTGAGTTCCCCAAAAATGGCCGCCAAACGCTCGACAAAGCGTTGCGCAATCCCGCGCTGCACGATCAGGCGCGAACCCGCCACACAAACCTGACCCGCATTGAGCGTGATGGCGCGTGCAATGGTGCGTGCCGTCTTCTCCAGATCGGGCACATCGGCAAACACAATCTGCGGGCTTTTGCCGCCCAGCTCCAGCGTGACGGATTTGGTGCCGTTTTCGGCGCATGCGGCCATGATGGCGGCGCCCGTTCGGGTGGACCCCGTGAAAGTCACCTTGGAAATCTTCGGGTGGCGGCACAAGGCGTCACCCGTGACTCGGCCGTCCCCCTGCACCACGTTGAAAATGCCCTTGGGCATGCCCGCTTCTATCGCCAGCTCGGCAATGCGCAATATGCTGAAAGGCGTCATCTCGGACGGCTTGAGCACCACAGCATTGCCAGCGGCCAGCGCTGGCGCCACCTTCCAGGACCCCATCACCAGCGGCAGGTTCCAAGGTGCTATGGCACCGATGACGCCATAGGGCTCGGCAATCGTCATGCCCAGGTGATCGTGGCGCGTCGGGGCGACATCACCTCCAATTTTGTCGGCCCATTCCGCAAAGAAGCGGATGCCGTCGGCGGTGAAAGGCACATCCCAGCTCGTGACATCCTTGAGTGGCCGCGTGGAGCCGATCGACTCCAGCGGGGCCAGCGTCTTCACGTCTGCATCGATCAGGTCTGCCCACCGCCGCAGAATGCGCGCCCGGTCCCTCGGCGCGCAACGCGCCCAGTCACTGCCCTTGAATGCCCCCCAGGCATCCTGCACCGCCTGATCCACAAGATCGGCATTCGCCACGGGCAACCCGGCGTAGGTCTTGCCATCGGATGGCCGCTTCACGTCAAGCACGTCTGCACCGCCCTCCACGTAGTGCCCACCAATGAAGTGCGCGCTGCGCACGGCCACCCGATCCAGATCAAAGCGTTCCATCAATTTTCCTTTTAAACACTTTGGACAAGGCCCGTCTCACAACCCGGCGCCCATCCAACTTCGATCTGATTTTCAGCGCGCCTTTGAAGCACATTTCACCGTCTCACCCCCCGCACACGGCACAAACTTCTGTTCTGAGGCGGTCTTTGGCGGATCGTTTTGAAATGCACACGCCACACCCACAACAACGCAGGCCTGTGCAAAGATAGGGCTGAAAGACAGCCGTAAGCCGCAACTTAACCACGCCATGACGCGCAGCACAGCCCTTCTGCCGTGACGTGCAAACCAGGCGAGGAGCCATGCATGAAACATCCCAAATCCAACGGAGCCGTCGAATACCGCCGCATGACCGCAGATGACCTGCCAGCCGCGCACAAGTTGTCACTGTCTGTGCTCTGGCCACACCGGCTGGCAGACTGGCAGTTCATCTACGAGCTGGGGGAAGGTATCGTTGCGGAAGACGAGTCCGGCATCATCGGCACGGTCATGTGCTGGTGCCACGGGCCCGACCACGGATCGATGGGCATGATGGTGGTTTCGCCCTCACACCAGCGCAAAAGTATTGGGCATGAACTGGTGTCGAGAGCCCTCCAACAGGTCGGCGATCGAACACTCCTGCTTCACGCGACAGCAAGCGGTTTGGCGTTCTGCGAGAGCTTCGGCTTCAAGCAAACGGGCTGGGTTCACCAACACCAAGGCAGCGTGTTCCGTGCACCATTCGTGCCACTCGGCGCTGGCGAACGCATCCGGCCCATCAGCCCCCGAGACGAACCTGCACTGGCCGAAATGTCCCGGCGCGCGGTAGGCATGCCTCGCGCCACGGTACTCAAACATCTGATGAAAGTCGCAGACACCGTCGCCATTGACCGTTACGGTGAACTGATCGGCTTTGCCGCCCTGCGCAAGTTTGGGCATGGCTACGTGATCGGCCCCGTGGTGGCGCCCGACGCCGAACGAGCCAAGGCCCTGATCGCCCATTGGGCAGGGACACACGCAGGCGCCTTCGTCCGCGTTGACGTGCCCGACACCAGCGGCCTCAGCCAGTGGTTGACCGAGATGGGGTTGGTCCAGGTCGAAGCGACCGTGCACACCATGGCACGGGGCGAGCTGCCGCACAGCGATCCCTCCATCAAGCGCTACGCATTGCTCAGCCAATCACTTGGCTGAAGCAAGCCACTCACCTGACACCCAGTCAAGGTGACATTGACACCCGACATCCATTGTTGCCAGAACCGACAACCCATCAGAGAACCACTGTGACCCTCCACGCCACCCCTACCACCATCACTTACCGTCGAATGACCGAAGATGACCTGCCCGCAGCGCATGGCCTTTCGCAGGCCATGCGCTGGCCGCACCGCCCGGAGGACTGGCAATTCGTGTACAGGCTGGGCACGGGCTTCGTGGCAGAAACAAATGGCACCGTGATCGGCACAGGCCTATGCTGGAAACAAGGTGCCGCGCACGGCACGCTTGGCATGATCATCGTTTCTGCGGCCCACCAGGGCCAGGGCATTGGACGCAAACTGATGAGCCTTGTGCTGGAGGCACTGGGTGAGCGCTGCACGCAACTCATCGCCACCCCAGCCGGGCAACCCCTGTATGAAAGTTTGGGCTTCAAGGCCTTAGGAACCATTCATCAACACCAGGGACCTATGGCTGCTGCCGCACCCGTTGCCCTGTCTGCGGGGGATCACATCCGACTGGCTGATCCGAGTGCCATCGCAACGGTCATCGACCTCGCGAACCGTGCCACCGGCATGTCGCGCGACGAGGCGTTGAAACTGCTCGCCTCCGCAGCGGAGGGTGTGGTGCTGGAGCGCGAGGGAGAACTGGTCGGCTTTTCCCTCATACGCCGCTTTGGACGCGGACATGCCATCGGACCTGTGGTGGCACCCGATAGCGAATGTGCAAAGGCACTCATTGGATACTGGGCGAGTGCTTACACGGGTTCATTCGTGCGTGTGGACGTGACAGGCGCCAGTGGTTTGGGCACTTGGCTCGCCAAAGCGGGGCTGATCCAGGTAGACACGGGGGTGACCATGTCGCGCAATGGCGCGCCCGCCCCCGATGAAACCGTGAAGCAGTTTGCGATCATCAATCAGGCGCTTTGCTGACCATGCCGAACACCCCTGTCACCGACGAAAAATTCTGGGAAGGCGTTCGCGAAGCCTATCCCAGGCAACAGCCGTTGATGAACCTGAACAATGCGGCGGTCAGCCCTCCGCCACGGGTTGTCGAACAGGCAATGATCGACGCCTATCGACTCATCAGCCAGAATCCGGACGTCAATATGTGGAGCAAGCTCGACGCCGCGCTTCCTTCGATCAAGCAGCAACTCGCGGCATTGGCCGACTGCAGCCCGGATGAAATCGCATTGAACCGGAATTCCTCGGAAGGCCTTTCCACGGCCATCTTCGGCATACCGCTGAAAGCGGGCGACCAGGTGCTGATTTCGGCATGGGACTATCCGAGCGTGCGTGCGGCATGGCTGCAGCGCCAGCAACGGGAAGGCATCGAGGTCGTGTCTGTCGAGTTCGACGTGATGGCCAGCGATGACGCCGTTTTCCAGGCCTATGAAGAGGCGATCACGCCGCACACACGGGTCATGCAATTGACCCATATGTTCCACTGGACGGGGCGCGTCATACCGGCCAAGCGGCTCTGCCAGTTGGCCCGGTCCCGCGATATCGTCACGGTCGTGGACGGCGCGCAGACGTTCGCGCAAATGCCCGTCAGCTTTCGCGACCTCGACTGCGACTTTTTTATCACCAGCCTCCACAAATGGCTGGGCGCGCCCGTTGGCAACGGCATGCTGATCGTCAGGGAAAGCCGCATCGACAGCACCTGGCCGTTGCTGGCGCCGTTCGATCCGCCGCCGCTGCGTGTCGACAAGTTCGATCACTGGAATCTCGGCACCTATAACTCGGCGGTGCAAGCGGGGATTGCGCCGGCGATCCGGGTTCATGAAGAGATCGGTGTCCGAAAGATCCACGCCCGGTTGCAGGAGCTGACCCGCTACTGGGTCAACCTTGCGTGCGATATTCCTGGCTTTCGGCTGCACACGCCGCTGGAGTCAGACGACCTCGGTGCGGTGAGCCTGTTCTCCATCGATGGCATGGATGCGAAAGAAATAGAGCAGGAATTGCGGCAGGCCCATCGGGTGCATGTGAAGTATCGGCAGGTCCGAAACATCGCCGGCATGCGGGTATCACCGCATCTCTATGTGCTGAAAAGCGATCTGGACACCTTTGTGGATGCGCTGAGGAAGGCCGTTGCCCTCCATCGTTGACGAAATCGGAGGGCAAGCCCGACTTGATCAGAACGGGTACTGCTGCGCCTGCGGCTCTATGGTCAGCCACTTGAGTTCGGTGAACTCGTCAATGACCGCACGCCCATCGAATCGGCCATAACCGCTGTTCTTGGTGCCGCCGTACGGTGCCTGTGCTTCGTTTTGCACAGTGGAACCGTTCACGTGTACAGAACCGTATTCCAAGTCCATCGCCACGGCCAGGGCCCGGTTCACATCGCGGCCAAACACGCCAGATGACAAGCCGTAGGCGCTGTCATTGGCCACAGCCACCGCTTCCGCTGCTGTTTTGACACGCACCACCACGGTGACAGGGCCGAAGGTTTCCTCGTCATAAATTTTCATGCTGGCGTTCACATGGTCAACAAGGGTGGCGGGCATCACGGCCCCGTTGGCCACACCGCCACAAGCCAGCTTGGCACCTTTGCTCACGGCGTCCTGCAGCATGTCGTTGATGCGAATGCCGGACGACGGGTTGATCATCGGGCCGATGACGCATTGGGGGTTCACGGCCGGGTCACCGGCATGCAGCTCGTTGGCGCGCGCGGCGAACTTGGCCACAAACTCATCGGCCACTTTTTCGTCAACGATCAGGCGCTCGGTGGACATGCAGATTTGGCCCTGGTACAGGAACGAGCCAAACACGGCGGCCTTCACGGCTTCGTCTACGTTGGCATCTTCCAGCACGATCAATGGGGACTTGCCCCCCAGCTCCAGCAAGCAGCGCTTCAGGTGCTGGGCGGCTTTTTCCGCCACGATGCGGCCCACGCGGGTGGAGCCGGTGAAGTTGATGCGGCGCACGGCTTTGTGGGCAATCAGCGTGTCCACCACCTCGGGCGCGTTCTGGGGGGCGTTGCTGAGGTAGTTCAGCACGCCGGGCGGGAAGCCCGCTTCCACCAGGGCCTCGGCCACCAGCGCGTGGGTTTTGGGGCTGGCTTCCGAGCCACGGAACACCACCGAGTTGCCACACACGAGGGGGTAAGCAATGGCACGCGCGGCCAGCACCACGGTGCCGTTCCAGGGCACCATGCTGAAAATCACGCCCACCGGCTGGCGGACGGTCATGGACAACGCGCCGGGCTTGTCGGTGGGGAGGGTTTCGCCTTGAATTTGCGTGGCCAGCGAGGCCGCTTCGCGGAACACGTTGGCTGCCAGGTGCACGTTGAAGCCTGCCCACAGTGCGGAAGCACCCACCTCTGCCGCCATCACTTCGATGAACTGGGGCGTTTTCGATTCCAGGATGTCAGCCGCTTTCAGCAGCAGGCGGCGGCGCTCGCTGGGTGGCGACAAACGCCAGGTTTTGTAGGCGGCATGGGCCGATTCAGCGGCTTTTTTCGCGTCGTCAATGCCTGCGGCGGCTGCTTCGGTGACCACTGCGTTGCTCACGGGGTGGCGGCGTTCGAAAGTGGCATGGCCCTGGGCATCGGTCCAGGCGTTGTCGATCAAAAGTTGGGATTTCATGGGAATGTGTCCTTTGGGTGAGGTGAATGTTTGGGCGTGGGAAGGGCATCAGCCCTTCTGGGTCAGGATGTCAGCCATGCGTTCGCCGATCAGGGCGCATGTGGCCATGGTGGCCACCGAGGCGATGCGGGGCATGATGGAACTGTCGGCAATGCGCAGGCCCTGAATGCCGTTGACGCGCAGCTTTGAATCCACCACGGCTTCGTTGTCCGCGCCCATGCGGCAGGTGCCCGACTGGTGGAAGTAGGTGGTGGCCCCGTTGCGCACGAAGTCCTCCATGTCTTTGCCCGTGAGTTTTTTGGCCGGTGCCACCTCGCGTTTCACGAAGTCTTTCATGGCCGCCGAGTTGCCAATTTCGCGGCTCACTTCGATGCCAAACGCCAGCGCCTTCACGTCGTCGGGGTGGCTCAGGAAGCGGGCATCGACCACCGGGCGGTCTTTGGGGTCGGCGCTGCGCAAGCGGATTTCGCCACGGCTCTTGGGGGCCACCAGGCCCGCACACAGCGCCCAGCTGGTGTTGGGCGGCGAATACTGCGTGCCCACCACGTCGGAGGCATAGGGC
Organism: uncultured Hydrogenophaga sp.; assembly: GCA_964342395.1. Classification (GTDB taxonomy): domain Bacteria; phylum Pseudomonadota; class Gammaproteobacteria; order Burkholderiales; family Burkholderiaceae_C; genus UBA2334. The sequence continues at coordinate 69,718 of CAYFFJ010000001.1, read as the reverse complement.
AGCTCGATTTGCACCAGGTTGACATCTGGCGCGGCAAGTGAGGCCTGGCTTTTGAGAAAGCCCGATGCGTTGGCCGCGCTGTTGCGGTGGGGCATGTGCTCTTTCGGCTCCCAAATGCAGCCGCCGTGCAGCAAATGGTCCTGGAAGTTCTGGCCCACCTCTTTGGCGTTCAACACGGTTTTGATGCCGTGCTGGCGCAACTGGGCTTCATCGCCAATGCCGCTGAGCATCAGCAGCTTGGGCGTGTTGATGCCACCGGCACACAGAATGATCTCGGTTTTGGCGCTGACCGTGCTTTGCACACCACCACGGGTGATCAACACGCCAGTGGCTTTGGTGCCCGCCAACACCAGGCGGTCTACATGCGTGTTCACCACCACAGTGACGTTGGGCCGCGCCAGCACGGGGTACAGGTACGAGCGCGCCATGCTCTGGCGGCGGCCGTCGCGGATGATCTGGTTCATCAGCGCAAAGCCTATGCCGCCCTCTTCACGCTGGCCGTTCAGATCATCCAGCACCGGGTAGCCCAGGCTCTTACACGCCGCCAGCATGGTCGGCGCGACTGGGTGAGGGTCATGAGCTGGCTGGCACCAAACCGGACCGTTTTTGCCACGGTAGCGGGCGCTGGGCGTGCCCTGCCAGCTTTCCATGCGGCGGAACACTTCCAGACCCGATTCATAGCCCCAGGCCTTGTCGCCACTGACCGCAGCCCAGTGTTCCAAGTCATTTTTGAAGGGCCGCGCCCAAATGGTGGCGTTGATGCTGCTGCCCCCGCCCATCACCCGCCCCATGTGCTCGGGGATGGCGCGGTGGTTGGTGCCAGTGGAGGGAATGGCCACATCGCCCCAATCGCGTTCGGTGCCCAGGTTGGTGAACCACACCCCGGGGTTCATCACCGAGGGCGCGGTGTCCCAGTCGCCCGCTTCAATCATCAGGATCGAAGCATCCTTTCGTGTGGCCAGGCGCCCGACCAATGCGCAGGCGGCAGACCCGGTGCCCACCACCACATAGTCGTAGGCAGCTTGCAGCTTGCTGGCGCGCGCCGTCTGGTTGGCACGGGCGGCGTCCAGTTCGTCGGCCAGGGCGCTGATGCCGACCGCGCCAAACCCCGTGGCCGCTGCTGCGCGGATGAACCCACGCCTGTTCAGCCGACCGGCAATGAGTGCGCGCTCCAGGTGTTCCAACAAACCGTCGCTCGGGGCCGAGTGGGTGTCACGTCGGATGTCCATGTGTGTGTTCCTTTGTTTACCGTTGTCGTTGGTGTCTCCAGCGGGAAGCTTTGCTGTGCACCCCACCGACACAAACTTTAGGAACACGGCTGGTTCCCCAACACATCGGGAATACACCACCGTTTTTTGTTCTGGAACGGAACAAAACGAGCTCTACGCGACGGTTTGCGCGGCAGCAGACTGCGGGCGATTTCAAGCCATGGAAATCAAAGCCTCCACGACTGCTGGGGGATTCGAGACAAACGGCGAATGGCTGGTTGCCAACGTCTTTTGAACGAACTTGTTACCTGGCGTGAAATTGTCAGCATCAGCAATCATCTTGTCCTGCACGGCCAACGGTATGGCACGGTCGCCTGTGCAGCGGATAAAAGAACGCGGCACGCTGCCCCAGCGAGCAGCCGTCGCCCCGACCGGGGTAGTGAATGCCTTGATAGGTTCATCCGGCGTAAGCAGGTTGGCAACGGCAGGAAATGCCACGTCGCTGACATCGTGATAAAACGCGCTTTTGTCTTTGGCTAGGTAGGCCGCATCAGTCGAGTTGTGGTTGATGCGTGAGGCCCCAACGGCGGTCGGATCCGCCACAAACAGTGGTGGCACCTCGGATGTTGCGAAATTGGGCTGCATCAGATACTCGATCACGGTCTGAAAGGCCACGGGTACAAACGCCGTTAGATAGACAAGGCGACGAACCAGTGTTGGGTCGGCTTCGGCTACTGCGCTCAAGGTGGCCCCTCCCAGGCTGTGCCCTACCAAGATGACCGGACCACTGCCATCCTTCACCAAACCACGGATCACATTCAATACATGGTCGCGATAGTCATTGAGCGTCAACGTGACCAGTGGCGAAACCTCTGTGGACAAGGCCCCCGTATTTTGCGGCTGGGCGATGTACGACACCGGAAACCTGGCGGTGATGCCATGTCCGGGCAAATCAAGAGCGATCGCGGGATAACCTTGCTCAGCGAGCAGTCGGACCACCTCGGACCAGCACCATCCCCCATGCCAGGCGCCATGAACGAGCACAAAGGTTGGCTTTGTTCCGGTACCTCCAGCATTGCCACCGCCGCATGCGGCCAGACCCGCACCGGCCATGCCAGCTGATAAATGATTCATGAAATTTCTGCGCTTCATTGCTGTCTCCTTCGTTAAAACTCGGCCCCAGGCTGTCCGGGATCCGTTTTTCAAGCATAAGAAGGAGGCACAGGGGGCGCTGGCGTGAATGTGCCAGTGCTATGGCCTGAGAGCGTCAAACACGGAAGCAGATTTCGGGCGTCAATTGGAACTGCCAAGCTTGCGCCAGCGTGCTGGCGTCATGCCAAAGGCTCGGTGGAACTCGCGAACAAAGTGGGATGCATCAGCGAAGCCACAGCGCCGCCCCAATTCGCCCACAGTCAGGTTCGCCAGACGGGGCTGTGCCAAGAGTTGCCGAGCTTGTTTCAGCCTCAGTCGGCGCAGCGTAAAGGAAAAACTGGATTGCTCTGCGGCAAAGCTGCGATGCAGAGTGCGCACCGAGATGCCCAGCGCCTGGGCCACAGCATCGGCAACAAGACCGGGCTGGTCCAGTCGCTCACGCAGGTGCTGCTGCGCGCGTTCCACAATGCTTCGGCTGGTCGGATCGGAGGGCATCTGCGGAGGCTCCAGTGCAGCCGCCAGCATCGCGCCGAGCTGGTCTGACAGCAGCTCGGGGGGGTAGCTCGCCGCCAGCAAAGGCTCTTGTGCGAATTGGAGGCACAGGGCTGACAAGGCCTGGCCCCAACCGCGTTCTCGGACAGCCACCATGGGCCCGGTGCTGTCCATTTGAGTCAGCCAGCGTCCGACCCAGTGCCGGGGCAGCTGGACCGATATGACTGCCACAGACTCCGGGAAATGCAGCTCGTACCGCTGAGCAGAATCCACCAGCACCACGTCCCCAGGACGCAGATGCACCAGCTGCCCTTGCTGGCGCACATGCCAAGCACTGCCCTGCTGCGCAATCAAATAAAACGGGTGCTGCTCGCTTCTGGCGATGCCTGCTGAGGTGCGATAGACATCCTGTGTGCATGCAATCACCTGGTTGAACGAGAGCACATCCACCGCGACGCTGGTCACTCGCCCCTCGAACAGCTGCGCCTGATTCGAGTTGCAATCCATTTCGAGGAAAGCCTCGCAGATCGCACCAACCCAGTAGTCAAGGCGGCGTCCGGATTCCACTGAGTCGGTGGTCCACTGACGGATCGACGTAGAACTAGAATTTGGAGACTTTGCGAGGGGCATTTTTTGAACGCGAAGGGTCGATCGACAATTCTTGCAAGCGTCGGTAGATCAGGCCACGAGACACCTTGAGTCTGCGCGCCACCTTGGACACATTGCCATGGCACTCTGCCAGGCATTTGCGGATCAGGTCGGCATCGGCATCTTTCAGACTGCTGGCTGGCAGGTACCCGTCGGTCAGCACACAGGCCTCAGGTGCCACCACCGGGCCAGGCGCTGGAACATGTTTGGCGGGTTGCAAAGGCACAAGGGGTGTTTTGAGGAAATGGGCTTCACACCTCAGAAACACCTGTGGCCCGTGGATCAATGACACCTGGCACAACCCGCCATCGGCCAATGCGAGCAGGCGCGGGGTGGTGATTTCCAAAATATCCTCCCCCGACACATGCCCTCGCCGTGCGGGGTCAGCGGGCAGGTTAAGCAAGGTGCTGGCCACGGCGTTGACCCACACCAGAGCACCCGATTCATCAAACCCCAACATGCCCGCCATCGGTGTGTCCACAAGGGCGGGCATGAGCTGAAACCTGACCACGAAATGCCGGGTGGACTGCGCCATCAGCAGGCGGTTTTCGATGGCAGCCGCGTACATGCCTACCACCGTGGCGGGATCGAAGTAAAACGGCTGGCCTTCGCAGGAAATGTCCAAAATGCCAGCCAACTGGCCCTTCATGTTCCGTATGGGGGCTGCCGTGCAATGCATGGCACTGACGCTGTCATAAAAGTGCTCTGCCCCCAGCACACTGGCTTGTTTGCCCGTTCGAGCCACCAGGCCCGGCGCTGTGGTGCCCACCAGAGCTTCAGACAAGTTGACCCCCACGCGGTGGGCGACGGGCATCACTTGCAGTTCTGACCTGCTGGCAGGCGTGGTACCGATCAGCACACCGGTGGCGTCGGTGAGGATGGCTGAGCAGTTGGTCGTTCCCAGCGCTGCGCCGATCAGCGGCAATTCATTGAGCCAGGCATCGTGCAACTCGCGGTTCTTCTGAAGGGCCAGCTGACTGCGGCTGGCAGACACTGGTTGAAATTCCACCTGGCGCCGGGGCTCGTGGCTGGCCCGGTAACAGCGGGCCCAGGACTGAAACACAGAGTCGCTGACCACGCCCGTGGGCAACACGCCGTCTTCGAAATACCGCTGCCGGGCCAATCGCACCCGGTCTGCGTGCGACAGGAAGAACGGTTGCGGCAGGACCATGGCGGTGCCTTCCCCCTTAATCGGACTCAAGGCGCATCAAACCCAGCCACCATCCACGAAGTTGTAGAGCTTCATGGGTGGCCTGTTTGTTTCGGTTATTCCGCCGCGCCCACGCTCAGGCGGATCTCGCTCACACCCGCCGCGCCCAGCTCCACCCGGCCGGTGATTTTGTCACCCGTCACCACCGCACCCACGCCTTCAGGTGTGCCGGTGTAAATCAAATCACCCGGCTGCAGGTGGTAGTAGGTGGAGAGGTCGGCAATGATTTCGCGGATGTTCCAAATCAGCTTGTCCACGTCCGAGCTTTGCTTGGTTTGGCCGTTCACCTCCAGCGCAATCGCACCGCCCTCGATCACCACACCGGGCAGGGGCACGAGTTCGGCGCACACCGAGCCTTCTTCAATGTCTTTGCCCGTGTCCCAGGGGCGGCCTTTGTCGCGGGCCACCAGTTGCAGGTCGCGCCGGGTCATGTCCAGCCCGGCCGCGTAGCCGTAGATGAGTTCGTGGGCATTGGCTTCGCTCACACGGAAACCGGCTTTGCCGATGGCCACCACCAGTTCCATCTCAAAGTGGTAGTTGTGGGTGCGGGGTGGGTAGGCGACGGTGGCACCGCTTTCCACCAGCGTCTGGGGAGATTTGGTGAAGTAAAAGGCCTGCTCGACGCTTTTGTCCACCGGGCGGCCCATTTCCACCGCGTGGGCGTGGTAGTTGCGGCCCACACAGAAGATGCGGTTGAGGGGGAAGCGCTCGGTTTTGCCACGCACGGGCAGGCTTTGAACGGCGGGAGGGGTGAAGAGGTAAGTGGTCATGGGGTGTGGTCTGGATGGTGGGAGCTTCAGCCGCAGATGTCGTAAACGGTTGGTGAAGGTCACAGGGGCACGAGGTTCAAGGCTGTGAGCTCGCCGCTGCAGCGCCGGGGCAGGTCTTGCAGGCAAGACTGGTTCGTTCAGGGTGGACTCTGCGGGTGGGAATACTAATTTCTATAGCTTAAAATTCAATATGGTAAAGCGATACATGCCATTTTGTTTTGAAATTTACGTCGCAAAACCAGGTGAACCCCCAAGGCGGCAGACAGGCGTTTCAAACGCCCAGGTACTCGTGAACGATGGGGGCGTTGGCGCGCAACTCGCCCGAGGAGCCCGACCACACCACCACGCCTTTTTCCAGCACGAAATGGCGGTCGGCCAGTTCCAGCAGTGGCCCCAGGTTTTTGTCGATGACGATGAGCGACAGGCCTTCGGCTTTCAGCTCGCCCAAAGCGCGCCAGATGTCGGCGCGGATCAGCGGGGCCAGGCCCTCGGTGGCTTCGTCCAGCACCACCAGGCGGGGGTTGGTCATCAACGCGCGGCCAATGGCCAGCATCTGCTGCTCACCGCCCGACAATTGCGAACCCAGGTGGGTGCGGCGTTCTTTGAGCCGGGGGAAAAAACCGTACACGCGTTCCAGCGCCCAGGGCTTCAAGCTGTGGGTGGTGCTGGCGCGGGCCGTGGCCACCAGGTTTTCTTCCACCGTGAGGTTGGGAAACACCTGCCGTCCCTCGGGCACCAGGCCCAGGCCCAGACGGGCAATTTGGTGCGAGGGCAAACGCTCCACCCTTTGCCCCCCAAATTCGATGGTGCCCGCCTTGGTGGGCAACAGCCCGAACAGGCATTTGACGGTGGTGGAGCGCCCCATGCCGTTGCGCCCCAGCAAGGTGACCACCTCGCCCTGCGCCACCGAAAAACCGATGTCAAACAGCACTTGCGCCGCCCCGTAGCTGGCGGCCAGCCCGTTGACCGTGAGAAGAACACTCATGACGCCACCACCTCTTCATCGCCGAGGTAGACCGCGCGGACTTCCTCGTTTTGTTTGATTTCATCCGGCGTGCCGGTGACCAAAATGCGGCCATACACCAGCACGCTGATGCGGTCGGCCAGGGCGAACACGGCATTCATGTCGTGTTCGACCAGCAGGATGGTGTAGGTCTTCTTCAGCGACTGAAGCAGCTCCACCACGGCGGCAGACTCTTGCACGCTCATGCCCGCCATGGGCTCGTCCAGCAGCAAGAACTTCGGTTTGGCCGCCAGCGCCATGGCCAGCTCCAGCTGGCGGCGCTCGCCGTAACCCAGTTCGGTGGCCCGCAGGTGGGCCTGGGCGAGCAGTCCGGCAGCCTGTATGCCTTCGTCCGCCGCTGCCAGGGCTGCTGCATCGGACAGCAAACCACCCCAGAACTTGAATGCGTGTCGGCGTGCACCCAATGCCGCCAGGGCGACGTTTTCGCGCACGGTGAATTCATCGAACACGGATGTGATCTGGTACGAGCGCACCAACCCCAGGCGTGCCCGGGCGTTGATGCCCAGACCGGTCACGTCTTGCCCGTTGAACTGGATGCGGCCCTCATCAGACGCCAACTCCCCCGACAGTTGGTTGATCAGTGTGGTTTTGCCGGCCCCGTTGGGGCCGATGATGGCGTGCAACTCGCCGGGGCGAATGTCGAGCGACACCTGATCGGTGACCAGCAGCGCGCCATAGCGTTTGGTGATGGCCGAGGTTTGCAGCAAGGGCTGGGTCATGGCGCGTCCTTCGTGTGGGGGTATGACGCTGAAGGGGTGAACTGCTCCAGCAACCCCACCAGACCGGCTTTGCCCAGCAGGGGCACGGCCACGATGACCAGGCCGAACACCGCCATCCAGTGTTCGGTGTAGGCCTTGAGCACTTCTTCCATCCCCAGGAATGCCAGCGCACCCAGCAAGGGGCCGAACACGCTGCCCATGCCGCCCAGCACCACCATCACGATCAACTCGCCCGACACGCTCCAGGCCATGCTGCTGGGTGATGCGTAGGCATTCAGGTTGGCCAGCAGCATGCCCGCCAGGCCACAGCCCACAGCCGACAACACATAGGCCGTGAGCTGGTAGCTGCGCAGCGCCAGCCCCACCGACATCACTCGGCGTGCGTTCTGGCGGCCTGCCCGCAGCGTCATGCCAAAGGGCGATACCCGCAGCCGGTCAACCCAGTAAGTCAGTCCAGCCAGCAGCAGCCACGCGCTGTAAAAAACCGCCGTGGGCGTGTCCAGCGCCAGGCCGAAGAACTGGCTGGCGTGGGCGATGCTCATGCCGTCGTCGCCACCGTACTGCTTCAGGCTGACGATGACGAAGTAGCCCATCTGCGCAAAGGCCAGCGTGATCATGATGAAAGCAATGCCCGACGTTCTCAGGCTGATGAGCCCCGTGACCGCGCCGACAGCTGCGCACAGCACCACGCAAACGAGCACGTGCACACCGCCACCCGTCACCCCGTAGTACGCAGGCAACGACACGCTGTACATGCCAATGCCAATGAACAGCGCATGCCCCAGACTGACCAACCCACCGAAGCCCAGCGCGATGTTCAGCGCGCTGGCCGCAATGGCGTAAATCAGCACCCGGGCAAAAAATGCAATCAGAAAGTTGTCGCCCAACGAAGTGGCGAGCGTGGGCACTGCCGCCAGGCAAAGCAGCAGCAGCACCGGCACCCACCGGGCCGGTTGATTCAGAAGGTTCATCATTTACCCCGATGAGCTGGAAACAGACCCTGCGGCCGCCAGGCGAGCACAGCGGCCATGAGCAGGTAAATCAGCATCGATGCCAGAGCGGGTCCGGCTGCGTTGGCAATGTCCCGGTCGGCAAACGTGCGGATGAGCATGGGGAGGAATGTCCGCCCCAGCGTGTCCACCAGGCCAACGATGATCCCCGCGTAAAGCGCCCCGTGGACCGAGCCAATGCCGCCAATCACGATGACCACCAGCGTGGTGATCAGCACAGGCTCACCCATGCCGCTTTGCACCGACAAAATGGGCCCCGCCATGGCACCCGCCAAAGCGGCCAGCGCCGCCCCGAGGCCGAACAGCATGGCATTGAGCAAACGGATGTTCACACCCAACGCACCCACCATTTGCGGGTTCACCGAGCCCGCTCGGATCAGCATGCCCACCCGGGTTTTGTGGATCAGCCACTGGCTGCCCGCCGCTACCAGCAGGCCCACCACAATGATCAGGAAACGGTAGGTGGGGTAGGTGAAGCCCAGCAGATCGACGGTGCCCGACAGCGACTCGGGCAGCGACACGAACATGGGCTGGGGCCCCCACACCATCCGCACGACTTCATTGAAGAACAGCACCAAACCGAACGTGGCCAGCACGTGGTCCAGGTGGTCCCGGCTGTACAACCTTGAAATGGCAACCCACTCCAGCACCAGGCCCACCACCAGGCCGGTGGCCACCGCAGCCAGCACACCCAGCACAAACGAACCGGTGTGCACCCCCACCACCGCTGCCGCATAGGCACCCAGCATGTACAACGAGCCATGGGCCAGGTTGACGAAGCTCATGATGCCAAACACCAGGGTCAGGCCAGCGGCCAGCAGAAACAGCATGACGCCGTACTGCAAGCCGTTGAGCAACTGAGCCAACAACAAAGTGGCCGACATGGCTCACTTCGCCTTGCACTGAGCGACGTAGGGGTCCTGGTGGTCGGGCAGCGGGGTGCCCAACTGCTTGACTGTGATGTTGGCCCCGTCTTTCACCGTCTGGAAGGCGTAGTAGTTCTGCACCGGCATGTGGTTGGTGTTGAAGCGGAACGGCCCACGGACCGACTTCAGCTCAGCGCCAGCGGCCTTGACCGCTGCCGTCCACTTGGCTTTGTCAGCCGTGTTGCCCTTGACCTTGCGCACCGCAATGTCCAGCAGGTTGGCGGTGTCGAAACCCACTGCGGCATACAGGCTGGGCACGCGGCCAAATTTCTTGTTGAAAGCCGCCACGAACTCGGCGTTGCCGGGCGTTTTCAGGGCCACGTCCCACATGGCACCCGAAATGGCACCCACCGCTGCATCGCGCAATGAAGGCAGGGTGGTGCCGTCCACCGTGAAGGCCGACAGCAGCGGGGTTTTCTTCATCAGGCCCGCCTGGCTGAACTGCTTCACGAAGTTCACACCCATGCCACCGGGGTAAAACACAAACACGGCATCGGGGCCAGCGGCCTGGAGCTGCGCGATTTCAGCGGAGTAATCGGGCTGGTTCACCTGGGTGTACACCTCGTCCAGCACCTGGCCCTTGTAGTAGCGCTTGAACCCGGCAATGAAATCCTTACCCGCCTGGTAGTTGGGCGCCATGAGGTACACACGCTTGTATCCCGTGTCCTGCGCGAATTTGCCCATGGCTTCGGCCGCACCGTCGTTTTGCCAGGCGGTGGAAAACACGTTGGGCAAACAACCTGCGCCAGCCAGGGGGGATGGGCCGGCATTGGTCGTGATCGCCACCGTGCCCGACTCGACAATGCGGGGCAAACTGGCCATCAGCACGTTTGAAAAGCCCAGGCCCACGATGGCATCGACCTTGTCGCGGTCAATCAGCTTGCGGGCAATCTGGTTGCCCAGCTCGGGCTTGAGCTGGTCGTCCTCGCGGATCACGCTCACCTCTTCGCCACCCAGTTTTTTGCCCAGCATTTCAATGCCGAGCAAAAAGCCGTCGTATTGGTCCTGGCCCACAGCGGCCACTGGGCCAGACAGGGGACCCGTGAACCCGATTCGGATTTCGGCGTGGGCGGCAGACAGCCCAAAAGCCGATGCGGCCAAGAGCAGGTGTTTCAGCGTGCGTGTGGTGTTCATGTTTGTCTCCAAGGCGTGGGATATCCACCAAATTCAGTGGGATGGGGGGTCAATCGAGCTTGAGCATCACGCGAAGGTTTTCGATCTTCACGGAGTAGGTGCGGATGTTTTCCGTCAGCGGTGCGCACATGGCTTGGCCGGTGCACACATCGAAACGCCCCTGGTGCAGCGGGCATTCGATTTCGCGCCCCTCCAGGAAGCCGTCGCTCATGCGGGCGGCCCCGTGGGTGCAGAGGTTGTCGGTGGCATACACCTCGCCGTCCACCTCGTACAGGGCAATTTCTTTGCCCGCCACTTTGACGGCAATCACGTCACCCTCGGGCACCGCATCGCGGGCCAGTGTGTCTGTCCAGTTGTCTGACATGGGGCGCCCTCAGATGGGGTAAATGACCGAGTTGGCGATCATTTCGCTGTCGTACACGCACAACCGGGATTGGAACTTGAGGCCTTCGGGTGTGCGCACGATGGTGTCTCTGTAAAAACCCACGCTGAACACGGTGGAGTCGCTGTCGTACTTGGTGCGGATGACCGTGTAATTGGCCTCGGACTGGATGCGCTCGCCGTCCATGTCGCGCTCCACTTTGGTGATGCGGGGCGTGCCCACGATGTGGCGCTGGTAGTAAGGGTCGTGGTACATGGTTTCTTTCACCCCGTACACGCGATCGCGGATCATGGCTTTGCTCTCCAGCGCCAACAGGCACAGCGGCAAGCCCTGCTCGTGGTTCTCGCGCGGCTGCAGGCGGTAGGTGCCGTTTTCCACGAAAAACTCGGGCCACTTTTCCCAGTCAGCAGAGTCGCACACCATGGCGCAGTCGGTGTACAGGTTGAGCAGTTCGAAATAGGTTTTGAAGTCCACCATGGTCATTCCCCCATCACTTTGCGCCAGTAGGCGTACATGCCCCGAATCAGTGTTTCGGTGACCATGTGGTCGGTGTCACCGATGTCGTACCCGCCCATCTCGATCACGGTGCGGTGTGCAGGTTTTTGCTCAAACCCTTCCTGCGACCATTCGATGACCTCGCCGTCATCGGCCGACACGAAACCGGCGGGGCCGAACAGGTTGGCTTGAATGAGTCGACGCTGCTCCATTTCAGGGCTGTCGTCTTCAAAGCCAAAGTGGGTCCAGACGAAGTCAAACGAGCCGTGCCCGTTGGGCTGGATGTGGCGCGTGGACACGCTGTTGACCTGCTGCTGCAAGATCACACTGGGGAACACCGTGGTCATCACGGCCGTGGGACCGCCCCACCAGGGCTCGGGCACGATGTCGAGCAAACGCGGGTCATTGACCGTCATCTGGTCTTTGAAGCTGTCCACGCCCGACACCACATCGTCGTTTTTGCCGCCCTGGCCGCGCGTGGAAATCATCGCGGCATGCCGGAAATGCGCGTCCATCTTCAGCTCGGACTTGTTGTCGGCACGCCAAAGGCCAAACGTCGAGAACCAGGTGTGCAGCAACCCGGGGTGGTACGGGTCTTTGATGTTTTCCTGCATCAGCTTCCAGTTGCCTGGAATGCGCTGGCGGCGGTAGCCCAACACCTTGAGCTTGCGGCCGTTGAACACACGATCGAAGTACTGGAGGATGGTGGGGCCCAGGAAGGTTTCCAACGGTTCGATGCTGTGGTCGAACGACGCAAACACCACACCACCGCGCGCGGCCACCTTGAGCTTGTTGAGCCCATGGTCTTCCAGCTTGAAGTCTTTGGGCATGCCGCCATTGACCTTGCCGTCTTGCTTGACCCCCCGGCGGAAAGGCACGCCCTGCAAGTCACCCTTGAGGCTGTAGTTCCACTGGTGGTAAGGGCAGAAAAAATCTTTGGCGTTGCCGTTGCGCTCGCGGCAAAAGCGCATGCCACGGTGGGCACACACGTTTTCCACCACGTTGATCTCGCCACTGGGGTCGCGCACCATGATGACGGATCGCTCCCCAATCACAGTCCGCTTGAAATCGCCCGGGTTGGGGATTTCCGCCTCCAGGCCCACGTAGCACCAATGCCCTGAGTAGAAAAAGCGTTCCAGCTCGCGCTGGTACAAATCGTCTCGGGTGTAGGCCCAAAAAGGCACGCGGCTGGTGCCTTCGCCAGGCCATTTCGGGTCCTGAACGAAGACAGGTTGGTTTTCACTCATGGGAAGGTCTCCTTTGGGATGCGGGAAGAGGAACGCCGGGTCGGCTCAAACGCCGCTGGTGTAGAAGGCGTCCGCGTGGATGTGGGTGGGGGCTATGCCCATGCTGGCCACCATCAAGTTGAGGGCCTCGACCATGGCCGGGGCGCCGCAGAGGTAAGCCCGCCAGCCCGACAACGACGCCAGGTCTTGGCGAATGGCGTCGGTCACCAGGCCACTCCGTTGCCCCGGGCCCACAGACCCGGTGGACACGACGGTGTGCACCTTCAACTGGGGGTACGCCTGGGCCAGCGCTGCCAGCCGGTCTGCGTCGTACACATCCTGCTGGCTGCGCACCCCGAAATACAGGTGAATGGGGTTGGCCATGCCCGACGCCAACGCACCACGGACCACCGACAGCGCGGGTGCCAAACCTGTGCCGCCGCCTACACACAACATGGGCCCCTCGTGTTTGCGGCGCAGGAAAGCGGTGCCCAGCGGGCCACTGACCCGAATCGCGTCACCCACCTTCAGTTGGGTGAACACGTAATCGGTCACCCGCCCATCGGGCACCTGGCGGATCTGGAATTCCATGTCCGCATCCCCCATCAGCCCCGCCATGGAATAGGGACGGATGTGCTCGGGCGTGAACTGCAGCGTGACGTATTGGCCTGGGCTGAACTCAATGGATTTGGCCAGCTTCACTCGCAACCGGCGGATGTCATGGGTCGCCTCTTCAATGGCCGTGACCACGCCCTTGACGATGCGTGCAGGGTGAACAATCACATCGTCCACCTCAGGCAATTCGATGGTGCAGTTGTCGGTCAGCACGGCCTGGCAGGCCAGCACATGGGTGTCCTTGCCTGCCGCCAGTGGGCGGCCGGTTTCAGGCCCGCCGTTCAGCACCCGGCCTTCCACCACGCGGCAGCGGCAGGTGCCGCAGCGGCCCGACATGCAGCTGTAAGAAATGGGCAGACCGTGCTCACGCAACACGTCCAGCAGGTTGCTGCCGCTGTCCACTTTGATGTGGCGATCCAAAGGCTTGACGACGAGTTCCATGCTTGACTTTTGAGGGGTTGTCTCCGAATGACCGCGATTCTGGAGAGACTCGCCTTATAAGTCGATGCAGTGAATCTGATAGATTGCATCACCGTTGTGAATAAAGGTGCTCGCTGTGGAGCTGAAACATTTCGACTTGAACCTGCTGCTGGTCTTCAACCAATTGCTGCTGGACCGCAGTGTGTCGGTGGCAGCCGAACGGCTGGGCATCACCCAGCCGGCGGTGAGCAACGCATTGAAGCGCCTGAGAACCGCCCTGAAAGACGACCTGTTCATCCGGACATCCAAAGGCATGGAGCCCACGCCCTACGCCCAGCACCTGTCGGAGCCCGTGCTGTATGCGCTGAATGCGCTGCAGTCCGTGCTGGTCAGGCGGGACTCTTTCGACCCGCTGACCAGCACGCGCACGTTTCACCTGGCCATGACCGACATCGGCGAGATTTATTTCATGCCTCCGCTCATGGAGCGCCTGTCCGTGCTGGCCCCAGGCATTCGCATTTCCACCCAGCGGCCCAACGCGGGTGATTTGCGCAGCGACATGGAGTCAGGGGCTGTGGACCTGACCTTGGGGCTGCAGCCCAACCTCCAAGCGGGCTTCTTCCAGCGCCGCCTGTTCAGGCAACGTTATGTGTGCGTGTACCGAAACGGCCACCCCCGTGCTCGCAACCCAATGACGCTGGAACAATTCAGCGCCTTGGACCACGTGGGCGTGGTGGCGGCCAACACCGGCCACTCCGAGATTGATGTGCTGCTGGACCGGGCCGGGGTGAAACGCAACATGCGTTTGACCGTGCCCCACTTCGTGGCGGTGGGGCATATCTTGCAAAGCACCGATTTGATTGCCACCCTGCCCGAGCGCTTTGCCGAACGGTGCAAAGCGCCGTTTGACCTGGTGGTGGCGCCTCACCCGGTGCCACTGCCAGAAATTGCCATCACCTTGTTCTGGCACGGCAAGTACCACCGCGACCCGGCCAACGTTTGGCTCAGGCAATTGGTCGTTGAACTGTTTGCAACCGCCGGCGAAAACCCAAAGCGCAAATGAAGCCGCATGCCAAGGCGTGCAAGCCGTTGACAACGGCACTCACGGCGTCTTCACACCAGTCTCGCACACCACGTTGGCCCTGCGGGCGCCGTGGAGTGGGCTCATCAGCCACTGCAGGGCCTGATCGACGTTGGGGTTGGTGGCTGGCAGGGGCTGGGCTTGCAACCGGCTGGCGGTGTCCCGAAACCGTTGCTCCACCCCGGGCAACACCAGAGAGGCAATGCCCTGAAAGGCCAGCTCGGCGTGGGCGTCGCGCACCTCGTGGGCGCGGCGCGCGGCGTGCACCACGTGTGTGCGCACCAGCATGTCAATGAAGTCGCGCAGCGGGGTCTGGTCGATGTCGCTCAACTGCTCGTACAGCTGCTCGCGCACCCCTTGTTTTTCGGCGCTCATCAGCAGTTCGACGCACAGCGCCTCCATACCTTTGGTGAACACGCTGCGCAGAATCTTCAAAGCCATGGCATCGCCAGCCGCAGCGCCGTCCATCAGCTTCACCCGGCCCCCGGCCTCTTCGATGAAGCGTTTGAACCCGTCTCCTCCCTCGCCCGCAGCCAGCAAGGGGGTGCGCACACCGCTCAGGCTGATAGCCCCCATGATGGCGGTGTCCAGGTACCGCACCGACTTCACCCGCACGACGCGGGCCGCCTCGCGCTTGGTGTCGGGGCTGGCCGTCGTCAGGTCTGCCAAACCGGCACCTGCGGGGGCAAACCCCGCCACCTGCGTGGCCACCGCCAAAGCCTGGGCGCCCGTCACACAAGACAGCACCCAATCAACCCCCGCCAACCAGGGGCCTGGGCTGGCGTGAAGGCTCAGTCCCCACTGGGCCGCCAGCTGTTGGGCGGCGACCGAAGGCCGGGCGTCGCACAGCAGCAACGGAAAACCGGCAGACCACAAAGGCGCGGCGTAGCAACGGCCTACCTCACCCAAGCCGATCACGGCGATGCATGGTCTGTGTGGATTCATGGCACCAAATAACAAACAAAAAAACACAAGAAAACCCAAACCCCATTAAAACGCAATAAATTCCGCACCTTGCACCTGCGCACGGCTTACCTCCGGCTCATGCACCACCGGAACAAGCTTCACCATGACACACCCGACCGTCACACCGCCAACCCATGTGCTGGCTGCCGCCCAGGCCCTGCTGCACGCCCGCAAAACACTTCAATTTACAGAGCAAACTTTCAATATAGAACAAGCGATAGATGCTTATTTGGTCAATGATTTGGTGGCCACCACCCTGGGGTGGCAAGGCGCCGATGCCGCCCGCCACTGGAAATCGGGCGGGTCTGGGCGCGACGCCGAACTGACCCACGCCGCGCTGGACCCGCAAGGCGTGTGGCCCAGCCCCGCCCACGCGCCACACTGGCCTCTGCACCAAGGTGGGGGGGAGGCGGAAATTGCGCTGCGCTTGGGGGCTGACGTGAACGCCGCCCAGGCCGCCCACCTGACACACGCCACGGCCCCGCGCCTGGTCGATGCGTTGTGTGTGGCCGTTGAAGTGGTCAGCTCCCGCCTGGCCCACCCCGACCAAGCCAGCACCTGGGACCGCATGGCCGACGCACAGTCACACGGCGCACTGGTGTTGGGCCCTTGGGTGCCTTGGCCCTCAGAGACCCACGTGGACTGGACAGCCCAGTCGGGTGAACTTCAAGTGAACCGGCAGCCACCCAAACGCTTCACCGGCACCCATTCACTGAACGACCCGTTTCATGTGCTGGTCGCTTGGCTGCGCCATGCCACCCGGCACGGACAGGTGGTGCGCGCTGGCACGGTGGTGACCACAGGCAACTGGTCAGGCAGCACACCGGTGCAGCGGGGCGACCGGGTATGTGCACGGTTCACCGGGCTGGGCGAAGCGGTGGTGCAGCTCTGAAGCTCTCCCACACAGAGGTTCAACTCCACAAATCCAGTGGCGGCTCGTGCACCATGGCTTTGAGCAGATCGCTGCGAGAGACAAAACCCAGCAGCTTTTCGTCGGCATCGACCACGGGCAAGCCAGGCAATTGGGTGTCCAGCAACACGCGGGCCACGCGGCGTATGTCGGTGTCGGGCAACACCGCCGGCACGGGGCTGATCATCGCGCGGCTCAACGGCTGCATCAGCAGCGTGTGCCACACCAGCGCGGCCTGATCGGGCGCGGGCAAGCGGTCGAGCTTCAGCAGCTCGGCCCGGGTCAGCATGCCCACCAAACGGCCCTCGGCATTCACCACCGGGGCCTGGCCCACCCCCGCGTCCAGCAAGGCCTGCCAGCCGTGTCGCACATCGGCCGTGTCGGGCAACGCGGTGACGGCAGTGCTCATCACGTCGCGCACGGTTTGCAGAGGGTGACGGCTGGGCACGGGCGGCTTTTGAATGCGCGCGTATTCGTGGCGGGCGTGCTGGGCCAGTGCATGGCCCGCCCCACGCTGCACTTGTGCCAGTTGGCTGCCAAAAGCTTGCTCGTCCACCTGGTCCTGGTGCTCTTGCAAGGGATCGATGCGGTGGGCGCGCCCCAGCCCCAAGGTGCGCGACACGTGCTGCAAATCCTCCAAAGGGCCTTTGAACAAGGCGCCACTGGTGCCGAAAATGGTGAACATGGTGCCCTCTCCGGTGGAACGGCTGGGCGCTGACGCCTCAGCTCAAGGCAGGAAGAGTGCCTGCAAATCGCTCAAAAAGTCAAACCCCCGCTCGGTGGGCCACAGGCGCTGCCAGTCGCGCGCCAGCAAACCTTTGCGTTCGGCCTCGTCCAGCGCAGTGGCAAAGGCGCTGGCAGGCAGGCCGGTGCGTTCGGTCAGCAGCGCCAGCGGCACCCCTTCGCGCAGGCGCAGGGCGTTGAGCATGAATTCAAACGGCAGGTCGGCCCGCGCCACCGTGCTGTGCTGCACCACGGCGTTGCCCGCACGGGCCTGTGCCATGTAGAGCTTGGGCTCGCGGGCGCGCACCTGGCGCACCACGCGGTGGGCAAAACTGAGTTTGCTGTGCGCCCCTGCGCCCAGGCCCAGGTAGTCGCCAAACTGCCAGTAGTTCAAGTTGTGCCAGCAGCGGTGGCCCGCTTTGGCATAGGCCGAAATTTCGTAACGGTCCATGCCCGCCTGGCCCGTTGCCTCGGTGAGGGCGTCGAGCATGGCGTAAGCGTCGTCGTCTTCCGGCACCACGGGCGGGTGTTTGGCAAACAGGGTGTTGGGCTCGATGGTGAGGTGGTACACCGACAGATGCGGCGGCGCAAACGACAGAGCGGTGCGCACATCGGCCTGGCATTGCGCCAACGTTTGGCCCGGCAGGGCGTACATCAGGTCCAGGTTGAAGGTATCAAAGGTGCTGGCCGCTTCTTCCAGCGCGGCGCGCGCCTGGGCACCGTTGTGCACGCGGCCCAGGGCCGCCAGGTGGTCGTCGTTGAAGCTCTGCACCCCCACCGACAGGCGCGTCACACCCGCTGCGTGGTAGGCGCGAAAGCGGTCGCGCTCGAAGGTGCCGGGGTTGGCCTCCAGGGTGATTTCGGCGTCGGCCTCCAGCCTCACTCGGGCGCGAATATCGCCCAGCAGTCGGTCAATGGCCGCCGGTGAAAACAGGCTGGGTGTGCCCCCGCCAATGAAAATGCTGTGCACCGGGCGGCCCCAGATCAGGGGCAGCGAGGCCTCCAGGTCGGCACACAGTGCGTCCAGGTAGACCTGCTCGGGCAGGGCATCGGCGCTGCCGCTGCGCCACTCATGGGAGTTGAAATCGCAATACGGGCACTTTTTCAGGCACCACGGCAGGTGGATGTACAGCGACAGCGGTGGCAGCGCCGCCAGGCTGAGCGTGCCGGGGCGCATGAGGTGCACCACGTCAAACGGGTTGTCGGCGGGCGCGGCGACATCGGCGGTGGCCAGTTGAATGGGAATGTCAGCCAAACCAGTGCTCACGCATCAGCGCCACCATTTGGCGGCTGGATTTGCCCCGGTGGCTGTGGGCGTTTTTCACGTCGGGCGGCAGTTGGGCAAACGTCTGGCCAAACTCGGGCAAAAACATGACCGGGTCAAACCCAAAACCGTGTTCGCCCACCGGCTCGGTGGTGATGAGGCCGGGCGCGCGGCCCACGGCCACCAGGGGCTCTGGGTCGTCGGCGTGGCGCACGGCCACCAGGGTGCTGACCAAGGCGGCACGGCGGTCGGCCACACCCTGCATTTGTTCCAGCAAAGCGCGCACGTTGTTGTCGTCGCTTTTGGGGTATCCAAACCGGGTGGCGTAGTCCGCGGTTTGCACGCCGGGCTGGCCACCAAAGGCGTCCACACACAGGCCCGCGTCATCGGCCACCGCAGGCAGACCCGACTCACGCGCCGCGTGCCGGGCTTTGGCCAGCGCGTTTTCAATGAACGTGTGAAACGGCTCCGCCGCCTCGCTGATGCCCAGCGCCGACTGCGGCACCAGCTCCACACCCAGTGGCGCGAACAGGGCTTGCAGCTCGGCCAGCTTGCCCTTGTTGTTGGAAGCCAAGACGAGTTTCATTTTTTCAAGCAAAATAGTGCTATACCGCTTTACTGTATTGAATAGTTTGCTATATATTAAAAACCTATTTAACCCACCAATGCCGCCGCTTGCAGGGCCACCAGTTCGGCCACGCCCTTGTCTGCCAAGGCCAGCAGTTGGTCCATTTCGGCACGTGTGAAGGCCACACCCTCGGCTGTGCCCTGCACTTCCACAAAGTGGCCCGCGCCGGTCATCACCACGTTCATGTCGGTATCGCAAGCCGAGTCTTCGGTGTATTCCAAATCGAGCAGCGGCGTGCCCTGCACGATGCCCACCGAAATGGCGGCCACCGGGCCTTTGAGGGGGGTTTGCTTCAGGGCCCCGCTGGCCAGCAGAGTCGCCACGGCATCGGCAGCGGCCACATAGGCGCCGGTGATGGCTGCGGTGCGGGTGCCGCCATCGGCCTGGATCACGTCGCAGTCCAGCGAAATGGTGCGTTCGCCCAACAGCTTCAAGTCAAACACGGCGCGCAGCGAGCGGCCAATCAGCCGCTGAATTTCCTGTGTGCGCCCGGTTTGCTTGCCTTTGGCAGCCTCACGGCTGCTGCGGGTGTGGGTGGCGCGGGGCAACATGCCGTATTCGGCCGTTACCCAGCCCTCGCCCGAACCCTTTTGGTGCGGGGGCACCCGGTCTTCCAGCGAGGCGGTGCACAACACCTTGGTGTGGCCAAACTCAATCAGCACCGAGCCTTCGGCGTGCATGGTGTAGTGGCGGGTGATGCGCACAGGGCGCAACTGGTCAGCGGCACGGCCGCCCGAACGGACAAAGGGTGTCATGGCAAAGAACAAAAAAAGAAAACAGGCACCGCCGCTCAGGCACGACGGGCGGCAGAACGGCGAATGGCTTCGTTGATTTCGGCAATCGAGCGCTCGATCGCGGCATCATCCATGTCGTCGGCCACCGAGTCCAAGGCACTGCCCTGGATCGTGGACTGGAACACGCCGTCATTGATGCGGTCGGTTGCAACACCTCGGGTGGACTCGAACACGTCTGGAGATTCCCACTCGAGCGCAATGACCGTGACGTTGTCGCTTGCAGACCCTGCTCTGCGCAACGCAAGCTCGACCAACTCCGGGACCGCCTGACTCACGTGACTGGCGGCCAAGCGCTGAACAATCTCAGTGTCGCTCAGAGCCCCCCACAGCCCATCCGTACACAGCAACAATTTGTCGCCATGCTTAAGCGGGATAGCACCCGAAACGTCGTATATCGGGCGCTGCGGAGACCCCAGGCAAGTGAACAAAATGTTGCGGTTGAAATACTCGGGGCGACTCAGCGCGTCAGGCAACTGACTCTGCTGTTCGCTGAAGGAATGATCCCGGGTGCGCGTGACCAACTGGCCATCGCGAACCAAGTAAAGCCGTGAATCACCGCAATGCAGCCAATGGACCACCCCCCCCTCCAACACGGCCGCAACCAGCGTGGTGCGGGGCGAGTCAAGCATGTTTTTTTCCGACGCATAGCGAAGAATTTGGTGGTGCGCCGCCATGAGCGCACTCGTCAAAAACTCCGGCACAGCCCCCACTCTCGGGCGAGCAGCTTTTTGAAAATAGGCAGACACTGTTTGCAAGGCAAGCTGGGCTGCGATTTCCCCGTCAGGATGCCCCCCCATGCCATCAGCCAGCGCAAAAAGGCCGGATTCACGGGTGTAACAGTACCCCATCCGGTCTTCGTTTTTGCTGCGCCCCCCCCTTCGACTGATTTGAAACACTGAAAATTTCATTTGGTTTTCCCACTCAGGGATTTGGGCTTGCTCGGCCCCCCTTCGACACCCAAAAAGCTATCAAACTGCAACCGCATCTTTTCAGCGATCGTCAGTTTTGTATAACTGCGCTCGATCTCTCGACCCAGCTCCTTTTGCAAAGTAAACACCGATTGCGGACGAGACAGAGGGTCAAGCGCCATGCACCACTCAACCAACTCGATCATGTTGTCGGAATACACGCCCCGTTGCCGCGACAACGCCAGCAACAAGCGATCCTTGTCCAATCGTTGAGGGGCGTCGTTGGGTGGGTAGCCTTGCATGCAGGCGTAAATGCAGGCGCCTATCGCATAAATGTCGGTCCAAGGCCCCATCGCACCGTCGCGGCGATACATCTCGGGGGCTGCAAACCCAGGGGTGTACATGGGCCTCACAAAACTGCCCTCTTTGTTCAGCACCTCGCGTGCGGCACCGAAATCAATGAGCACGGCCTTGTTCTCATCGGTGACAAAAATATTGGCAGGCTTGATGTCAAGATGCAGCATCTTGTGCTGGTGAACGATGCGCAGGCCACGCAGCACCTCGTCAAACAACGAGCGGATGGTGGACTCGCGAAACACCTTCTGCTTCCTCAAATCGCGTGCCGTGATAACGAAATCCTGCAAGGACGCCCCCTCCAGGTAATTCATCACCATATAAACCGTGTCGTTCTCGCGGAAGAAATTCAACACGCTCACCACCGACGCGTGTGAAATCTGGGCCAATGCCCGGCCTTCTTCGAAAAAGCTTTTCAGCCCCAAGCGATACAGCGACAGTTTGTCCGGCTGCACCTGAGGCAACAGCTCACCGGCACGTCGGGTGGCCAGGGACGCCGGCAAATACTCTTTTACCGCCACCTGCTGGCCTTGCGGATCCAAAGCCAGGTAAACCACACCAAACCCACCTGCAGCCAGCTTGCGGACGATGCGGTAGCCCCCTATGGCTGTCTCTGGTGGAAGTGGGGCTGGTTTGACCTTTGACATAATCGAGTTTTGTGCCCGTGGGGTGATCGCGTTTGGTGATCGCAAGGGCAATTTTTACCCTAAGGGACAGAGCCAATGGCAGTTTACAGCATGACCGGATATGCCACTTTGCACAGTGTCCCGGCCCCCGCCGACTCCCTGCCCAGCCCCCTGTTGGGGCTGGAAATGCGCTCGGTCAACAGCCGCTTCCTCGATCTCACATTCAAACTCAGCGACGAATTGCGCGGCGCTGAACCCGCCCTGCGTGAACTCTTGGGCGGTGAACTGCGGCGGGGCAAAGTGGAGGTACGAGCCTGGATCGAAGGCCGCCACGAAGGCGGACTGAAAGTCCCCACCACACCCGAGTTGCAAAAGCTGGTGTCCATCCAAGACGGGGTGAAGGCCTGGTTGCCCACCGCCGCGCCCTTTTCCGTGGCAGAAGTATTGAGCTTGACCAGCCGCCAAACGGCCAGCCCCATGGGCCTGCCCGAAGAACTGCTGAAACTGGCCAAAACAGGTGTTGAAGCACTGAAAGCCGCCCGTGCTCGCGAAGGCGCGCGCCTGGCCACCATGCTGATGGGCCATGTGACCCAGCTGGCCAGCTTGGCCCATCAGGCCAAACCCATGGTGCCGCAACTGGTGGAACAACAGCGTCAACGCTTTCTGGACAGATGGCAAGAAGCCCTGGGCACGGCCACTTCCGTGGACAGCGACGCGGCCCGCGACCGAGCACTCAGCGAGGCCACGGCCTTCGCCATCCGAATTGACGTGGCCGAAGAGCTCACCCGCCTGGCCTCACACCTGGACGAAATTGCACGCTTGCTCAAAATCGGCGGCGAACTGGGCAAACGGCTTGACTTCCTCATTCAAGAACTGCATCGCGAGGCCAACACCCTCGGCTCCAAATCGTCCAGCCTTGAATTGACCCGCATCTCGGTGGACATGAAAGTGCTGATCGAGCAAATGCGCGAGCAGGTGCAAAACCTCGAATAACACCCCTCAGCGCACAACAGGCAACAGGATACCCATGGAATACCCCGGCAATTTGTTTGTGGTTGCAGCCCCCAGCGGGGCAGGCAAATCAAGTCTGGTCAACGCCCTGATGGAGGTAGACGCCAAACTCAGTCACTCCGTTTCGCACACCACCCGCGCACCACGTGGACAGGAAATGCACGGCCGCGAGTATTATTTTGTGTCCAACGTCCAGTTTGACCAAATGGTGCTGCAAGGCGCTTTTCTGGAATGGGCGCACGTGCATGGCAACCGCTATGGCACATCGAAACACGCCATCGAAGAACGCATTGCCCAAGGCAGCGACATCATTCTGGAGATTGACTACCAGGGAGCCATTCAGGTCAAACAAATTTTCCAGAATGCCATTCTGATTTTCATCTTGCCACCCAGCTGGCCCGAATTGAAGTCACGCCTGCAGCGCCGGGGTGAAGACACGGTTGATGTCATTGAAATGCGCCTGGAAAATGCAGCCAAAGAAGTGACTCAGGCCAAAGAATTTGACTTCGTTATAATCAACGAACGCTTCGACACGGCGCTTTTTGACCTTAAATCGATTGTGCACGCCCAACGGCTGAAATATGCTGCACAACGACGCGCCAAAGCTGACACCTTCAGCAACCTGCAAATTCCCTGACCCCCAACCGAGACCGCGCCCCCGCGAGTACCCACATGGCCCGTATCACCGTTGAAGATTGCCTTGAAAAAATCCCCAACCGCTTTCAGCTGGTGCTGGCGGCCACATACCGGGCACGGATGTTGAGCCAAGGCCATTCCGCCAAAGTGGAAAGCAAAAACAAGCCGGCAGTCACCGCCCTGCGTGAAATTGCCGACGGCAAAATTGGCATCGAAATGCTGAAGAAGGTACCTACCTGAAGGCCCTTGGCACTTCCAATTGAAAGCACCGCATGCGGTGCTTTTTTCATGGGCACGCTACAGTAGAGGCATGAGTCGCGCCACGCTTGTCCCCCCATCTGTCAACGCTGCCGCCGCAAATGCCGCTGCAGCCAGTTTTGCCGCCTTGACGGCCAAGCTCGACTACCTGTCCGACACCGAGGTGGAGTCCGTGCGCAGGGCTTACCGCTTTGCCGACGAGGCACACCTGGGCCAGCTCCGCAAAAATGGCGATCCCTATATCACCCACCCCATTGCCGTGGCCGTGCAGTGCGCAGAATGGAAGCTGGATGCCCAGGCCCTGATGGCGGCATTGATGCACGATGCCATGGAAGACTGCGGCATCTCCAAGTCTGATCTCATCGAGCGCTTCGGCGCACCCGTGGCCGAACTGGTGGACGGTCTGACCAAACTTGAAAAACTCGAGTTTGACACCCGCGAACAAAACCAGGCCGAATCGTTCCGCAAAATGCTGCTGGCCATGGCACGCGACGTGCGTGTCATTCTCATCAAGCTGGCCGATCGCAGTCACAACATGCGCACCATGGGTGACATGCCTCGGACCAAATGGGGCCGCATTTCGCGTGAAACGCTGGACATCTACGCACCTATAGCCTATAGGCTGGGCCTCAACGTCACGTTCCGCGAACTGCAGGATCTCTGCTTCAAGCACCTGCATCCCTGGCGCTACGCCGTGCTGGCCAAAGCCGTGCAGCGCGCCCGCGCCCGCCGCAAAGACTTGATGACCCGCGTACAAAGCGACGTGCGCGAGTCTCTGGACACACACGAGTTGCACGCTCGGGTACTGGGCCGCGAAAAAACGCTTTACTCCATTTATCGAAAAATGGACGACAAGCACCTGACTTTCGCCCAAGTTACCGACATGTATGGTTTTCGCGTTATTTTCGAAAACCTGTCGCATTGCTACACGGCACTGGGCGTGCTGCACCAGATGTACAAGCCCTTACCGGGGCGATTCAAAGACTACATCGCCATTCCCAAGGTCAACGGCTACCAATCGTTACACACCACCTTGGTAGGACCGTTTGGCACCAACGTGGAATTCCAACTGCGCACATCAGCCATGGACGTGGTGGCCGAATCGGGGGTGGCAGCCCACTGGCTCTACAAAGCCGCCTCGCCCGAAAGCGAAGCTGCCAGCCGTTTGGGTACACAGTGGCTGCAATCGTTGCTGGACATACAGCACGAAACCAAAGACGCCGCCGAATTTTGGGACCACGTCAAGATAGACCTGTTCCCAGACGCGGTGTATGTGTTCACACCCAAAAGCAAAATCATGTCCATGCCCCGGGGAGCTACCGTGGTGGATTTTGCCTATGCCATTCACAGCAACGTGGGCAACCGCGCCGTGGCGGCCAACATCAACGGCGAGCAAGTGCCCCTGCGCACCGAACTGCGCAACGGCGACGTGGTGGAAATCATCACCACAGACACCCCCATGCCCAACCCTGCCTGGTTGAGCTTCGTGCGCACAGGCCGAGCCCGATCCAAAATTCGCCACCATCTCAAAACCATGGCTCAGGGGGATTCACGAGCCCTGGGCGAAAAAATGCTGACCCAAGCGCTGCGGTTTGAAGGCATCGCCGAGCTGCCCGATGACCAAGGCGCCTACCAAACCACCTGGGACAAGCTGCTGCGCTTCACCAGCAACCGCAGCAAAGAGGAGTTGCTCGCAGACATTGGCCTGGGCAAACGCATTGCGGGAATGGTCAGCAAAAAACTGGCTCTTCTGCTGACCGAGCAAGGCATCAAACCCGACATGGTACTGATCAGCCAAGAAAGGTATTCACCCCAACACGAAGCCATCAGCCAAGGCACTGTCACCTTGGACGGCAGCGAAGGTGGATCGGTGCAATACGCCAACTGCTGCCACCCCATTCCGGGGGATCGAATCATTGGGTATTTGGGCCGCGGAGAAGGCCTCGTGGTACACCACGAGGACTGCACCGTTGGACGGCGTTTGTTATCCCGCGACCGCGAGCGATTTCTTGAAGTGGAATGGTCAGACGAGCCCACGCGTGCGTTTAAGGCCGGGTTGCTGGTCACCGTGGAAAACGGCAAGGGCGTGCTGGCCCGCGTAGCCTCCACGTTAGCCGCCGCTGAAGCCGATATCACCCACGTGGACATGAGTGAGGAGCGAGTGCAACACGCCACAGACCTGCGCTTTGCCGTAGCCGTGCGCGATCGGGAACACATGGCACACATTCTTCGGGCCCTCAAACGCACCCCCTCTGTGCTGAAGGCACAACGGATCAAACACGTCAAAGACCGGCATCAGGCATAACACACCGCCAACACCTCGACAGCCTGCGGTCCCGAAGGGGTTTGCAACACCACCTCGTCACCCACCTTGCGGCGAAGCAACGAACGCGCCAATGGTGACACCCAGGTGATTTGCTGCTCACGGCTGTCCGCCTCGTCAACACCCAAAATGGTGACCGTGACCTGCCGCCCATCGGCGTATTCACACGTGACGGTGGCACCAAAAAACACCTGATCAGACCCCAGGTGAACCGAAGAATCCACAATTTCGGCAATTTCAAGCCGCTTGGTCAGAAACCGGATACGGCGATCAATTTCGCGTAAACGTTTTTTGCCATACAAATAGTCACCGTTTTCAGAGCGGTCGCCGTTGCTGGCGGCCCAATGCACAATTTCCACAATTTTTGGGCGCTCGTTGTCGATCAGGCCAGTCAACTCTTGGCGCAACCGGTCATAGCCCACTCGGGTCATGTAGTTTTTCCCCCGCGCGGCCAGCGGCAGTGATGACGCATCGTCTTCGGATTCATCCGACTCGTGGATAAGCGCTTTGGTCATAGTGATGGACATCCAATTGGCACACAGCCCAGCAGCGTGGGCAAGGCAGCAAACAATCGAGCGCTACTTGCCTTGACTTAGAGCGTTGCTGACGAGTTTGGACGTGATGTCCACGATTTGAATCATGCGGTCGTAAGGCATGCGCTGAGGACCAATCACCCCCAAAGTGCCGACCACCGTACCGTCTACTTCGTAAGGGGCGGAGACAATCGACAGGTCGTGGTACGGCACCACCTGCCCTTCTCCGCCTATAAAAATACGCACCCCATCAGCCTGGCTGGAAACATCAAGCAGTTGCATGAGCTGAGCCTTTTGCTCAAACAGGTCAAACATGCGGCGGAGGTTGCCCAGATCGTTGGAGAAATCGCTGACAGACAAAAGATTGCGCTCGCCAGCAATGACCACTTCAGCCCGCGATTCGAGGGCTTGCACCCCGGCATCGACAGCGGTTTGCATAAGAGAGGAAATTTCCGTGCGCAGGTTGTCAACCTCCAGACGCAACCGCTCCTTGACCACATCCAGCGCCAGCCCTGCGTAATGGGCATTGAGGAAGTTGGACGCCTCGGTAAGCTGGCTGGAGTTGAGATGCGTGTGGGTGTGCACCACGCGGTTTTGCACGTCGCCATCGGGCGACACAATGATGACCAGCACCCTGTGCTCGGACAGGCCTAAAAACTCTATGTGGCGGAAAACGGTACCTCGCTTGGGCACCCTGACCACCCCCACAAAATGGGACAAATTGGAAAGTAAATGGGCCGCGTTGCTGATAACGCGTTGGGGCTGGTCAGGCGAAATGGCGGCTGGCAACTCAGTTGACAGATCGAGCGCGTCGCGTCGGACAGTGAGCATCGTGTCAACAAACAACCGATAGCCCTTGGGCGTGGGAATACGCCCGGCTGACGTGTGGGGACTTGCGATAAGGCCGAGCTCCTCCAGGTCACTCATGACGTTGCGGATGGTAGCGGGCGACAGATCAAGCCCGGCCGCCTTGGACAGGGTGCGCGATCCCACGGGTTGGCCGTCGGCGATGTAGCGCTCGACCAAAGCCCGGAGCAGTAACTTGGCACGGCTGTCTAACATGGGTAGGTGTGGGTGGCTGTGTTGTAATTTGATCATGAATTTGCCACCCGCCAATTCGGGCCAGCGCCCATTGCAACAGTCTGTGAAGTTCAAGCACGTGGCCATTGTCGGCAAGTACCAGGCACTGGGCACCCGCGCTGCACTGGATGACATTGCACACTTCCTGCTCGGACAGGGGTGCGATGTGTCGCTGGAGCATGACACGGCACTGAACACGGGACTGACGCAGTACCAAACGCTGCCCATGGAGCGTGTGGGCACCGAGTGCGACCTTGCCGTCGTGGTGGGCGGTGACGGCACCATGCTGGGCGCAGGCCGTTTTCTGGCTCGCTATGGGGTGCCGGTGGTAGGCATCAACCAAGGGCGACTGGGCTTCATGACGGACATACCATTCGAAGACTATCCCGCCACGTTGGCCGACATGTTGCGCGGCAACCATGAAGAAGACCCACGACTGCTGATGCAGGCAAGTGTGTGGCGAGACGGTGTGTGTGTGTTTGACGGCATTGCCATCAATGATGTGGTGGTAAACCGTGCATCGTCTGGGATGATTGACCTGAAGATTGATGTGGGCGGCCATTTCGTGGCACGGCAGAGGGCAGACGGGTTGATTATTTCGACCCCCACGGGATCCACAGCGTATGCGCTATCGGCCGGGGGGCCCATGCTGCACCCGGCCATTGGAGGCTGGGTGATGGTGCCAATTGCACCGCACACTCTTTCGAATCGACCCATTGTGCTGCCCAGCCATGATGAAATTGTGGTGGAGGTGATGGGTGGCCGCGAGGTGAGCGCCAACTTTGACATGCAGACCGTGACCAGCCTGTTGCACGGTGACAAGATCAAAGTGCGGCAATCGGCACACCGATTGCGACTGCTGCACCCAGTGGGTTGGAACCATTTTGACACCCTGCGCAACAAGCTGCACTGGAACGAGGGGCTAACCTGAGCCCCACGCACGCATAACATGAGCCTGCAACGCATTTCCCTTAGAGACTTTGTAATCGTTGACCAGCTGACGCTGGATTTGGGCGCCGGGTTTACCGCTCTGACGGGTGAAACGGGGGCTGGCAAATCGATACTGATTGATGCTTTGCAGTTGGCGCTGGGCGGCCGGGCTGATG
Source organism: uncultured Hydrogenophaga sp. (assembly GCA_964342395.1). Classification (GTDB taxonomy): domain Bacteria; phylum Pseudomonadota; class Gammaproteobacteria; order Burkholderiales; family Burkholderiaceae_C; genus UBA2334. Next base: position 41,086 of record CAYFFJ010000001.1, on the reverse strand, counting down.
CATCGGTGGTACGTGACGGCCAGATGCGTGCGGAGGTCGCGGTTGAGTTTGGGCCGACCCCCGAAACCGCTTTGTGGCTGGAGGCGGCGGGCATCGACAGCGATGGCGACACCTTGCTACTGCGTCGCACGGTGGATGTGCAGGGGCGCAGCCGGGGTTGGGTGAATGGCACGGCAGCCACCGCAACCCAACTGCGCGAGCTGGGGGCTTTGCTGGTGGACATACACGGGCAACATGCCTGGCAAGGGCTGATGAAGCCTGACACGACCCGTGGACTGCTGGATGCATATGGCGGCATTGACACGCAACTGCTTCAGCAATGCTGGGCCGCTTGGCAACAGGCGCAAACGCGCCTGACCGAAGCGGAGCAAATGGCCAGCACGGCAGAAACCGAACGTGAGCGCTTGACCTGGCAATTGACGGAGAGCGACAAACTGGCTCCCTTGGCTGACGAATGGGCCACACTGCAAGAGGAACACACGCGGCTGGCCAACGTGGTGGCGCTGACCGATGCGGCCCAAACGGCACTTGCCCAACTGTATGACGCTGACACGAATGCGACGGGTTTGCTGACGCGGGCGCGGCATGCGTTGGCGCAGCGGCTGCACCAGGATGCGCGCTTTGGACCTATGGTAGAGGCTTTGGCTCAGGCAGCGCTGCTGGCCGAAGAAACTGCACGCGATTTGCAAGCTTACTTGCGTCACGCGGAAGCAGACCCGACCCGACTGGCCGAACTGGAAACCCGGCTGAGCCAGTGGGTGGCCATGGCGAAGCGGCACCGCTGTGCCCCCGAGGAGTTGGCCAATGTGTTGGCGGCACTGCGACAGCGGCTGACCGAGCTGACCACGGCCTCAGACTTGGACGCCTTGCGTCAAGCGGTGACCCAGCAGGAAATGGCCTACAGGGATATTTCCAAGAAAATTTCGGCTCTACGGCACAGCTGTAAAGAGAAGTTGGCTACCGAAGTTACGCAGTCGATGCAGCAACTCGGCATGACCGGTGGTGTGTTTGACGTGCGCATAACCGCGCTGGACAGGTCGCAGGCCATGGGTGAGGATCTGGTGGAGTTCATGGTGGCGGGCCATGCAGGTGCTGTGGCCAAGCCGGTAATGAAAGTGGCATCTGGCGGAGAGTTGTCACGCATTGCACTGGCGATTTCGGTGGCTACCAGCCAGTTGGAGGGATGTCCCACGCTGATATTTGACGAGGTGGATTCGGGCATTGGTGGTACCGTCGCACACACCGTGGGTCAACTGATGGCAGAGCTGGGCCACGGTCGGCAAGTGCTGGCTGTGACACACTTGGCGCAAGTGGCAGCTCGCGCGCACCACCATGTACTGGTGTCGAAACACACGGGCCCGACCGGGGTGGAGAGTCGAGCCAGTCACTTGAGCGACCACGAACGCGTAGCCGAAGTGGCGCGCATGCTGGGAAGCAGCAGCTTGTCTGAAACCTCGTTTGCACACGCCAGAGAGATACTGAACCATGGCTGACATTCAATTGGTGTTGATCACGGGCATGTCTGGCTCGGGCAAATCGGTGGCACTCGCAGCCTTGGAAGATGCCGGCTATTACTGCGTAGACAACCTTCCGCCCGAGCTTCTGGGGCCATTCATCGAACTGCAACGCTCGGGTCACAACCGAAAACTGGCGGTTGCAGTGGACGTGCGGAACGCAACGGCGCTGCCCACTCTGCCCCAAAAGCTGAGCGAACTGGTGGCCAACGGGGTATATATGACCTCTGTGTTTCTTGACGCCACCGATGACACACTCCTGCGCCGGTTTTCGGAAACACGGCGGGGACACCCGTTATCAACCCAAACGGACGGCGATACCGAGCACGGCTTGATGGAGGCCATTCAGCTGGAGCGGGAGTTGTTGTCCGAACTGCGGGAACGGGCCTTGGTTATCGACACCAGCCTACTGCGCCCTGCCCGGCTGCTGAGTCAGATCAAAGAGCTGATTGGACATCCGGTCAAGGGATTGACACTGGTATTTGAATCGTTTGCGTTCAAACGGGGCATACCGATGGACGCAGACTACGTGTTTGATGTGCGCATGCTGCCCAATCCCCACTATGAACGGGTGCTGAGACCCCTGACGGGCAAAGATGCACCGGTAGCAGATTTTCTGGCAGCCCAACCTGAGGTAGAGCGCATGGCAACCCAAGTGGAGGCCTTTTTGAACGATTGGTTGCCCGAGCTGCAAAAAGACCACCGCAGTTATGTGACTGTGGCCATTGGGTGCACCGGGGGGCAACACAGATCGGTGTATCTGGTGGAATGGCTGACACGGGCCTTTGCCACCTCATGGCACGCCAGGAGTCGCCACCGTGAGCTGGCGCCTTAAACCCCAAACGTCAAACTGACCGAAGCTGTGCAAGCAGCTTGCTGACAGGTGCGGGCACACCAAGGTGCTGCACAGAAGCAGGGGCGACCCAGACACCTCCCCCGCCACCGGGCATACTTGGAGTCAGGTCAGACGGGGCTTGGGTCACCTGACACACAACGGGGTGCAGCACCAAGTCGCGGTGGGTGAGACTGTGGGTGAAAGAGGCAAATGGCTGCACAGTCACGGCATGCAAAACCCCGGGATGCGCCAGCAATTCGGCCTCTGAAGTCAATACGGGCGGGCAATGCATGGCAGCCCAAATGCCTTTGTTCGGCCGTTTTTCCAGCCACACCTCACCAGTTGGCAGCTGCAACAACAACAGATGCCAGGCAACCGTGCTGCGCAGGATGCGGCGGGTTTTGATGGGCAAACGAGCAGGGTCGCCCGAGCGCTGGGCCACGCAAGCGTGTTGCAACGGGCACACCATACAAGTGGGTTTGCCGCGCATGCACACAGTGGCCCCCAAGTCCATCAGACCCTGGGTGTAGCGGGGCATGGCCACGCTGAGATGGGCGGTGGGCACGAGGGATTGGGCGAGCCGTTGCAACCGTTTGTCGTTGGACAACACCGACAAGTCCTCCTCGAACCCCAGAAAACGGGCTAACACACGTTTGACGTTGCCATCGTAAATGGACACGGCCTGGTGGAAACAAAACGATGCGATAGCCGCTGCTGTGGAAGGCCCTATGCCGGGCAAGGTCTGCAAAGCCTGCGCGGTGCGGGGAAATCCACCATTATGGTTTTCCACGATGATTTGGGCACAACGGTGCAAGTTGCGTGCACGACTGTAATAACCCAAGCCACTCCAAAGCGCCAGCACTTCGGTTTGTTCGGCTGCTGCAAGGGACTGCACAGTGGGGAAACGGGTCAGAAACCGGTCGAAATAGCCCAATACGGTGACGACTTGGGTTTGCTGCAACATGATTTCAGACAACCAAACGCGATAGGGGTCACGCTTGGCTTGCCAAGGCAGGCCATGACGGCCATGCACGGCCTGCCATTCAGTGACTGCGGTGGCGAAATGGAAAACGGGCGTGCTTGCGGTACAGGTCATCACGCATCCAGGGCCACAGGTGGCATGTCTTTTTCAGCCGAGAACACCCTGGGTTGGGTCATGCTGCGGGTGAGGTGTTCAAGCTCAAGACCCGAAACATTCACAAGACCCAGTTGGGCCGTCAATTCACTCAAGCGCTCGTCCAGACCACCGGCTGCATCCTGAATACGGGCAATGGCCTCCATCCTGCGGACAAAGTTGCTGCGGCGATCACGCAACTGACCGTCCAACTGAGAAGCTGCAGATTTGTTCCACAACTCCAGCTCAGAAGCAGCAGACTCGTAAACAATGCGCAACCGGCTGAGCAACGCACGGCCCAACCGCTCGCAAAACTCCGAATTGGCAAGTCTGAATGTTTGCCCCACGCCCAAATATTGGACATGGCTGTGTTCAACTTGCGCAAGCTCTTGCAATTGGGCAGATAGATCAGGAGCTGGAGGGACATGAAGGGCAAAGCCGAGCTCGGTGTTGAGTTGCACAAAGCTGGCTTGAAGCATGGCACCAATTTCGGTACTGATCGCAGCAGCCTTGGTAAGCAGCTCTCGCAGGCCATCGAAGGTGCGGGCATAAGTTCGGCGCACACCGAGTTTGAGCCCCGGCTCTTTCAAATGCTCGATAAGTTGGACAACCTCTTGCCGCACCCGCGTATGGCCGACAGCCGCATACATGTCGTGCAGCAGCTTCATGTGCACCGTTCGCACAGCCTGAATACGGCCACTGCCGGACTCGAAATCGTGTTGCTCTTGCTCAATGCGCAAACGCATGTGACGAATAACACCCTCATTTTTGCCCCGCAAACCTTCAAGCTCCTGGATTTGCTCGGTGAGATCGCGGCGACGAGTGAGGATGATGCGTCCTACACGGACCACCAGCTCGGTCACGCCTTGTGCAACCGCTTGCTGCAGCAGCTCGCGCCGCTGTCCGATGATGTCATGCACCAGCACGTTTTCGAGATCGGGCAAGTGGCTGGCTTGCAGCAGCGTGTCGTCGCCATTGATTTTGGCGACCAACCCCTTTTGGGCAGACACAGCGATGACACGCGCCGGAGAAATGGCCAAGATGGCGGCAGAACTTTCGCACTGGCGCTGTATTTGCTGCCGCACCACTTGCGGACTGGTGAGCTCGTCCCAGAGCGTGTCAATTTTATTGAGCACCACCAGTTTGCCCGATGGACTGGTCACCGAGGAGGTGATGTGTTCACGCCAAATGCGCAGGTCAGACTGGGTAACGCCTGTATCTACTCCCAAAATGAACACTATGGAATGGGATTGGGGCAGGAGACTGACAGTGAGCTCAGGCTCGGCGCCTATGGCATTGAGCCCTGGGGTATCAAGTATGACAAGACCTTGCCTGAGCAATGGGTGAGCAATGTTGATCAACGCATGCCGCCATTTGGGCACCTCGATCAAGCCATCCGCACCAACCATGCTTTTGTCGATCCCACCTTCACCCTGCCAAAAACCGAGGGCGACCGCCTCTCCCGGCGCAACACGGCGCACCTCGGCCACTCGAGCCATGCTGTCAGCCAGGCCATCGGCATCTTTGACGTCGAGTGCGATGGTTTCCCAGGCGTCAAGCTGATGGCGCCAATCGACCAGGGCGCGGGCGTGCAGACGGGTTTCAATGGGAAGCAGGCGCAACGAAGGTGGCTCTTCGGGGTCGAACCCCAGCTCTGTGGGACACATGGTGGTGCGTCCTGCGCTGGCAGGCATGATGCGACGCCCATAGCCTGCAAAAAACAAGGCGTTGATCAACTCAGACTTGCCGCGGGAGAACTCGGCCACGAACGCGACCATGACCTTGTCTTGTTTGATGCGCTGGCGCAAGCTCTCGACGTGATCGGCAACAGCAGGATCGAGCAGGTCTCTGTCACGAAGCCATTCAGACAGGGCCTGAAGGTCGGACGATGCCTCGCGCCGCCAGCGACTGTGCTGGTCAAAATTGATGTTGAAGCTCATGACAGGGGGCGTTGTGAGCGCATGCGACCCAATATACACCGCAGGCCCCTCCATACAGGCAGCGGTTCAGCGGGCCTGGCACCTGGGGCAATAATAAGTGGAGCGTTGGGCTTGCAACACGCGGCGAATTGGCGTGCCGCACACATGGCAAGGCAAAGACTCACGCCCGTAGACGCAGGCCTGCGCCTGAAAATGACCCGCTTGGCCATCAACCCCAGAAAAATCTCGCAGGGTGCTGCCACCAGAGGCCACGGCCCGGGCCAACACTGCCTTGATGACGCCATGGAGCTTTTTGAGCCGCCGGGGCCCCACCGACTTTGCTGGAGCTGTGGGTTGGATGCCCGCCAGAAAAAGCACCTCGCAAGCGTAAATATTGCCCACTCCCACAACGACTTCCCCGGCCAGCAGGACCTGTTTGATGGGAGCGCGCAACGCCCGCATGCGTGTGATAAACCCCACTGGGTCGAAATCTTCAGACAGTGGCTCAGCCCCCAATTTCCCCAGCAGCTTACGGGCCACGGGGTCATCAAGGTCCGTGACATACACCACCGCGCCGAAGCGGCGGGGATCGTGCAGGCGCAAACCACCCTGGGTGGTGCCAAGGCTGAAATGATCGTGTGGCCCCGCAGGAGGCAAGGCGGTGTCGAAACGCAAACTGCCTGACATGCCGAGATGAATCAGCAAAAGGCCGCAGTCCAGCTGAAGCAACAAGTATTTGCCCCGCCGCCCCACCCAACAGACAGAGCGCCCGATAAGAGCCAAAGGCTCGCACCCGAGGGGCCAACGCAAAGGTTTGCCCATGAAGACGTCCAACACCACTGCGCCCTGAATCTGCTGGGCAAAACCCAGGCGGGTGACTTCGACTTCGGGCAACTCAGGCATGGAAATGGACTTTGCGGACAGAGAGGAAAACCCCTGAATTATCATGGCTCCATGAACATCATGCCTCTCTTGCTCGCACAGCCCGGCCGCCTGCCGAACCGGTCACGCGGGCCCCATGCGGCGGCCTACCCCAAGGGATTGCGCAGCGTGATTCTGGCAATGGCAACAGCTGCACTGACTTGGTGCAGCCAGGGAGCAATGGCGCAGTCGATCGCCTCGGGCAAGACAGCCTCGGTAGCAGAGATCATGTACCTCGTGCTGCTGGGCGAAATGCAGGTGGCTGCACAGGAACCTGGCCTTGGTTACTCGTTGCTGCTGGAAGCGGCGCGCAAATCGGCAGACCCGGATGTGTACCGGCGGGCGGTGAATGTGGCGCTGGAATCTCGCTCGGGTGACGCGGCCAAGGAAGCTGCGCGTGCCTGGGCCAACGCCCTGCCCACATCGGCCGATCCCTACCGCGTGCTGTTGCAACTGATGCTGGCCAACAACGAAGTGGTGCAAAGCGCCACATCCCTGGAGAAGTTGCTGGCGGTAGTGCCCGACGCGGAGCGCAATGCGTTGATTGACGTGATAGGCCAGGCCTATGCGCGGGTCAAAGACAAGGTGGCTGCACGCCAAGTGGCCGTGACCGCGCTGCAGCCCTGGACACAGCGGCCGGACACCGCTGCAAGTGCGTGGGCGGCGCAAGGGGTGCTGGCCCTGAATCTGGGGCAGAAAGACTCAGCGCTGGCGTTGCTGCGCGAGGCCATCACCAGCACTGGGGGCACGGGTGCGCCAGGCTTGCTTGCGTTAGCGCTGATGAACGCGAAACTCACTGAAGCAGAAACCATGCTGGACGCCTATCTGGCGAACACGGCAAAGGTGCTACTGCCGGTGCGCATGGCTCACGTGCGTTATTTGCTGGACAACAACCGGTTGGCCGACGCACAACGGCACCTGGAAGCCACCGCTGCGCTAGACCCAGCATCGGCAGAACCATGGTTGCTGCTGGGTGCACTGAACTTGCAACAGGGCCTGCTGGACACAGCTGAAGAGCAGCTGAAACGGTTTTTGGTGCTGTCGGAAAATGGTGGGCCGGAGCGGACGCAACGGAGTCACACACAAGCCTACCTTGCGCTCGCCCAAATTGCAGAGGCGCGGCAACAGTTTGATGCGGCACAAGGATGGCTTGACCGCATTGAGCCCGCTGACGATGAACTGCGAGTACAGCTGCGACGGGCTGCTTTGTTGGCCAAACAGGGCAAGCTAGGTGAAGCGCGGGCACTGATTCAAAAGACACCCGCCCTACAACCGGCCGATGCCCGCATCAAACTGCTGGCAGAAGTGCAGTTGCTGAAAGATGCACAGAAATTGACAGACGCCTATGCCGTGATGGAACAAGCAGCCACGCTCTTCCCCGAAGATGAGGAACTGGCCTACGAACACGCCATGCTGGCCGACAAATTGGGCCAGTTCCATGAAATGGAGCGCATTTTGCGGGCGCTGATAGAACGAAAACCCAACTACCACCACGCCCACAACGCGCTGGGATACGCACTGGCAGACCGCAACACGCGGCTGGACGAGGCCAAAGCGCTAATCCTGAAAGCGCTTGAGATGGCCCCCGGAGACCCGTTCATCACAGACAGCTTAGGGTGGGTGGAGTACCGATTGGGCAATTTGCCAATGGCGGTACAACTGTTGCAACAAGCATTTGAGAAGCGCGCCGACATTGAGATTGCGGTGCACCTGGGTGAAGTGCTTTGGGCAATGGGTGACCGAGAAGCGGCCAAAGCGATGTTCCAGCAAGCCAAGGGCATGCAAGCCGATAACGCTGCGCTGGTGGAAACACTGAAACGGCTGGGTGTGTCACGTTGAAAGATGGCTTCGTGTACGGGCTGCTGCGTTTGGGGTGGCTGCTTCTGTTGGCCGTGGCTGTTGTGGGATGTACAACGCCAGACACCATGCACGTGGCGCCACACGAGGTCGGAGACACGTGGACAGGCCGACTGCTGCTAAAAGCCAACACCGAACCCCCCACGCAGTTTTCGGCGGTGTTTGAACTGAGTGGCTCGGTAGAGCGAGGCCGGTTGGCATTGTTCACCCCTTTGGGCACAACGCTGGCAGCGGTTCATTGGCAGCCGGGACTGGCAGAATTGCGCGGCACTGGGTCAGTGAAACGTTTTGCAGATTTGGATGCATTGACCGAGGCTTTGACGGGCACACGCTTACCGGTGACTGCGCTGTTTGCATGGCTGAATGGCATCGGTGCAGACACCGATGGGTGGCAGGCAGACCTGAGCGGATTGAACAGCGGAAAGCTGACAGCGCAACGGCTGGCACCCACACCCCAGGCAGAAATCAGACTGCTGCTGGACGCCTCTTCCCGAGAGCCACCATGAACGCACTGTTGAACGTACCGGCTCCGGCCAAATTGAACTTGTTTCTGCACATCGTGGGACGCCGAGTCGACGGCTACCACCTGATTCAGTCGGTTTTCGTGCTGCTGGACCTGTGTGACACGCTGGATTTTGAGTTGCGAGCAACACCCGAGATAACAAGAGAGGATTGCACACAAGAACCAGCCCCCCCCCTCCCTGACAACGATTTGGTGGTGAGGGCCGCGCGGTTGTTGCAAGAAGCCACCGGATGCACACTCGGCGCGCGCATCCGGCTGCAAAAAAAAATACCGATGCAAGCGGGCATGGGCGGAGGCTCCTCTGACGCAGCCACCTGTTTACTGGCATTGAACCGACTGTGGGGAACGGGGTTGAGTCGACGTGCGTTGATGAGCCTCGGTCTGAAACTGGGCGCAGATGTGCCGTTTTTTCTGTTCGGCCAGAATGCGTGGGTCGAAGGTATCGGTGACAAGTTGACAGCAGTGGAACTGGCGCCTCAACGCTTTGTGGTGGTGAAACCGGACGCAGGCTTGCCCACGGCAGCGATCTTTGGCGACCCAAATTTGAAAAGAGATACAAAAACAGCTATACTCCAAGGCTTCGCGGAATGCAGCAATGCGGAAAAACTTATGTTTGGCCACAATGACTTGCAGCCTGTTGCACAAACCCAGTGCGCTGAATTGTCAGCATGTCTGGATTGGCTGAAAAACCAAGGTTTTTCAGCACGCATGACAGGTTCAGGCAGTGCTGTGTTTGCGCCATTGCACGGCGACATGCCTGTACTCAATGCACACAGTGCTTGGTTCATGGCAAAAGCCAGCAGTTTGCGCGAACATCCCCTGAAAAACTGGGCGTCTTGAAACAGACCGCATTTTTTAGTGGATAATTCTGATTGGTTTTTGGCGGTGATTTCTTCGATCACTGGCCTGCGTAGGGGAGTCGCCAAGTTGGTAAAGGCACCGGATTTTGATTCCGGCATGCGAGGGTTCGAGTCCTTCCTCCCCTGCCAAATTATTTCGCGCTGAGGCACCGCCCGCGCTCTTTGTTTCAGACACTGCTTTCGCTGGATAAATCATGACAACTCAACCCCCTGATTTCATGATTTTCACTGGCAATGCCAACCCTGTGTTGGCTGCAGAAATCGCTCAACACACCCGCACAACCCTGGGCGCAGCCAACGTTGGCAGATTCTCAGACGGTGAAGTGACCGTGGAAATCACGCAGAACGTGCGTGCACGCGACGTGTTTGTGATTCAGTCCACTTGTGCCCCCACCAATGAGAACCTGATGGAACTCATCATCATGGTGGACGCATTGAAGCGCGCATCTGCGGAACGCATCTCTGCCGTGATTCCGTACTTTGGCTATGCACGGCAAGACCGTCGCCCGCGCTCGAGCCGTGTGCCCATCACCGCCAAAGTGGTGGCGAACATGCTGCAAGCCGTGGGTGTGTCCCGCGTGCTGACCATGGATTTGCACGCTGATCAAATCCAGGGGTTTTTCGACATCCCGGTGGACAACATTTACGCATCGCCTGTGTTGTTGGGTGACTTGCGTGCCAAAAACTACCCTGACCTGCTGGTGGTTTCGCCAGACGTGGGGGGCGTGGTTCGCGCACGTGCACTGGCAAAACAGTTGAATTGCGACATGGCCATCATCGACAAACGCCGCCCACGGGCGAACGTGTCGGAAGTGATGCACGTGATTGGTGACATTGAAGGGCGCAATTGCGTGATCATGGACGACATGATCGACACCGCAGGCACCTTGGTCAAAGCGGCGGAAGTGTTGAAAGAACGCGGCGCCAAGAATGTGTATGCCTATTGCACACATCCCATTTTCTCAGGCCCTGCCATTGAGCGCATTTCCAAAGGTTCGGCCCTGGACGAAGTGGTGGTGACCAACACCATCCCGTTGAGCCAGGCCGCACAGGCTTGCCAAAAAATCCGCCAACTGTCCGTGGCACCGCTGATGGCTGAAACCATCTCGCGCATTGCTTCGGGTGAGTCGGTGATGAGTTTGTTTGCCGACCAGGAAAACCTGTTCTGAGCTGATGTCCGTCCCCGACAGTGGGGTGGACCAAGGCAACGGCAAACAACCAAGCGGGTGGGTTTACCACCCTTTTTAAACGGGGCGCTCTGGTCGCGGAGTCTTCCCCCCAATGGAGCAGTGAAACATGATGAAATTTGTCGCCTTTGAGCGTACCAAGCAGGGCACGGGTGCGAGCCGCCGTCTCCGCAACACCGGCCGCACGCCAGCCATCGTTTACGGTGGTGCTGTTGCCGCCGCGCAAGTGGAACTCGACCACAATGCCCTGTGGCATGCCCTGAAAAAAGAGGCATTCCACGCGTCCATTCTGGAAATGGAACTGGCGGGTCAAACCGAACAAGTGCTGTTGCGCAATGTGCAATACCACCCCTTCAAGCAACTGGTGCTGCACCTGGACTTCCAGCGCGTGGACGAGAAAACCCGCCTGCACAAGAAAGTGCCTTTGCACTTCGTGAACGCTGACAACTCACCTGCCGTGAAGAACGACAAGTGCCTGGTGAACCACGTGATGACGGAAGTTGAAATCGAGTGCCTGGCCACCGGCCTGCCCGAGTTCATCACCGTTGACTTGGGGCAAGCCACCAAGAACTCTTCTGTGCACGTGAAAGACCTGGTAATGCCCGCCGGCATCAAGGTGGTGACCCATGGCCGCCCCAACCAGACCGTTGCCACAGTGGTGGAGCCCGAGCCAGAAGTGGTGGCAGCCCCCGTGGTGGTGGAAGACAAGAAAAAAGGCAAGGGCAAGAAGTGATTGCCTGCACCGAACGCCAACACCCGAAGGTGTGTGCGCCCGGTTTGCCAGAAAAAGCCCGCAGCTTGCGGGCTTTTTTCTTGGGTAAAAGCGTTTTGAAAAGGACTGAATCGCCGTGATCAAGCTGTTTGTGGGCCTGGGCAACCCGGGCACTGAGTACGAAGCCACGCGGCACAACGCGGGGTTTTGGTTTGTGGATGAATTGGCACGAACACTGCGCGCGCCACTGCAGCTGGAGCGCGGCTACTTTGGGCTGATGTCCCGTACAGTGGTGGAAGGCCAGACCGTGTGGCTGCTGGAGCCGCAGACGTTCATGAACAAATCGGGGCAGTCGGTAGCGGCGCTGGCGCGGTTTTTCAAAATTGCACCGCAGGAAATTCTGGTGGCGCATGACGAGCTGGATTTGCCACCGGGCGAAGCCAAGCTGAAGCTGGGCGGCAGCCACGCAGGGCACAACGGGCTTCGCGACGTCCACGGCCAACTGGGCAGTGCGGATTACTGGCGGCTGCGGATTGGGGTGGGGCACCCCGGGCACAAGGCAGAGGTGGTGAATTGGGTGCTGAAAAAACCCAGCCCGGATGACCGCACCGGCATTGAGCTGGCGATTGAACGGGGGCTGAAGGCCTTTCCAGATTTGCTGAACGGACGCATGGACAAGGCAACGGTGGCGATTCACACCAGCAAACCGCCGCGCCCGAAACCGGAGCGCAAGCCACCCCCACCACCCGCCACGCCCGAGGCGGCCGCCGAAGGCACGGCCAAGCCCTCAGAAACCTGAAAACCTCAGGCTGAAGGGGTTTTCTGCTGCAACCGCTGGTATTTTTGCCAGAGGGTTTCGCGGTTTTCCACGTGCTGGGGATTGATGGGGATGCACTCCACCGGGCAGACCTGCACACACTGGGGCTCGTCGAAATGCCCCACGCACTCGGTGCATTTGTGGGGGTCGATCTCGTAAATGTCTTCACCCATGTAAATGGCTTCGTTGGGGCACTCGGGCTCGCAAACGTCGCAATTGATGCATTCGGTGGTGATCATGAGGGCCATGGCGATACTCCCTCAGGTCGCTTGGGTGGGGTGGTGGGCGGCGTGCAGTGCCGCCGCCACGGGGGCGCTGACCAAGTGGGACACGTCACCCCCCAAACGGGAGATTTCACGCACCAGGGTGCTGGAGATGCATTGCAAATCGGCCTGCGGCAGCAGAAACACGGTTTCCACACCGGGGTGGAGTTTGCGGTTCATGGCGGCCATTTGGGCTTCGTAGTCGAAATCGGTGACGTTGCGGATGCCACGCACCACGGCACAAGCGCCTTGCTGGCGGCAAAAATCCATGATGAGGCCATCGAACGGCAACACCCGCACACGCGGCTGGTGGGCCAGCGACTGCTGCACCAGCTCCATGCGCTGGGCAAGCGGGAAACGGGTGTTTTTGTGGTGGGCCATGGCAACGGCCACCACCACTTCATCGAACAGGCCCGCTGCGCGGCTGGCCACATCTTGGTGGCCCAGGGTAAAGGGGTCGAAAGTGCCGCTGTAAACCGCGATGCGTGTCATGGGGAGTGGTGGCGTTGAACGGGGGCTGAATTATCAGGCTGCTTGCAGCAACGCGAAACACACCGCCCCGGCTTTGCCGGTTTTGTGTGGGGCCAATCCGAGCGCAGCCAACTCGTCGGCCCCCCAGACGCGGGGCGACTCCAGGTAAATGAAACCTTGCGGCGCCAGGCACGCCAGGCTGGCGGTCAAGGCAGTGCGCACCAGGGCATCGTTCTGGCCATCGAGAAACGGGGGGTCTAGGAACACGAGGTTGAAACCCCTGCCTGCCCGGCGGCGCAGGGCTTGCAGGGCGTCTTCACGCTCCACCCCCACGCCGGTGGCCTTGAGGCGGGTGGCGGTGGCGCGCAGGCTTTGCACCAGGGCCGCGTCTTGCTCGACCAACAGCACCTCGGCCGCGCCGCGCGAGGCAGCCTCCAGCCCCAAAGCGCCTGAGCCCGCAAAGGCATCGATGCAGCGCCAGCCGGTAAGGTCTTGCCCCAGCCAGTTGAACAGGGTTTCCCGCACGCGGTTGGGCGTGGGGCGAAGGCCGTCTTGGGCGGGCACAGGCAGCTTGGAGCGTTTCCACAGGCCGCCGATGATGCGCACCTCTTGGGGCGGGGTGCGGGGGGGCGCTGGGCGGACGCCAGCGGCCTTGGGTGCGGGCTTGGACGTGGATTTGGGGGCGGTTTTTGAAGAAGAAGGCATGGCCTGAGCTTAACTGCCGGGCTGGCTGGCCCCACCCACCACCACAGCGGCCATGCGACCGGGTTGCAACACGCGCTGGAAAGCCCGGCGGATGTCGGCGGTGGTGACGGCCTGGATGTGGCCAGTCCAGCTTTGCAGGTAAGTGGGCGGCAGGCCCAGCCAGAGGATGTTGGCCACGTTGTCGAGCAATTTGCGGTTGGTGTCGATGCGCAAGGCGAAGCCGTTGACCATGAAGTTTTTGGCGGCTTGCAGCTCGGCCTCGGTGGGGCCGTCTTGCACGAAGCGGGTGACCACGTCACGGGCCAGGGTGAGGGCCTGGCTGGCCTGGTCGGGCCGGGTTTGCAGATTGACGGTGAACGCCCCCGCGTGGGCACCGGGGGAAAAGTGGCTGCCCACGCTGTAGGCCAGACCGCGCTGCTCGCGCACCTCGGCCGTGAGGCGGGACACGAAGCCCCCACCCCCCAGGATGTAGTTGCCCAGCAGCAGCGGAAAAAAATCGGGATCGTCGCGGCGGTGGCCGGGCTGGCCCAGCCACACGTGGGCCTGGGCGGTGGCCAGGGGCACGCGCTGTTCGATGCCTTCGGCCAGTGGCGGGACCTCGGGCACGGGGGGCAAGCCCCCACAGCCGGTCTGGGGCAAACCCGCCAGCAACTGGGTGGCAATGGCGCTGGCCTGGGTGCGGGTAACGGCCCCCACCAAGCTGACGTGTGCCGCACAGGCACGCACATGGCGCTGCCAGTGGGTGGCCATGTCGGCCACGGTGACACGGGCAAGGGTGTCTGGCGTGGCTTCGGCCCCGTAGGGGTGGCTGCCGTACACGGCAGCGGAGAAGCGGCGGGCGGCGATGGTGGCGGGCTGGGTACTGGCATTGGTCCAGGCGGCGGCCATGCGCTCGCGCTCGCGCTGCCAGATCGGGGTGGCGTGATCGCTGCCAAAACGCGGGGCGGCCAGCTGGCGGGCGGCCAGGGCCAAGGTGGCGGGCAACACGTCGTCGCCCGTGAGGGTGCGCAGGGTGGCACCGAGCTGGTCTGCCCCGGCAGACACGGACCACTGGGCGCCCAGGTCCATCCAGCGTTCGGTGAGCTGGTTGTGGTCCAGTGCGGGTTCGGTGGCGGTGGCGGCCAAGCCGCGCTGGGCCATGAGGGCGGTGGCCGACGCCAGCCCGGCCTGCGGCGCTGGGTCGCGGCGGCTGCCGCCGTCGAAGGCAATGCGCACGTCGAGCATGGGGATGGACGGGGCTGACACCAGGGCCACGCGGGCCCCGCTGGGCAACTGCCACAGGTCCACCACCGGGGCGGCTTGGACGCACAGCGGTAGAAAAATATAAGAAAATAAGGCTATAACGCTTAGTGGTATTGATTTCATAGCTACAAATATATTCAATGGCGCACGTCAAGGCGGGGGCGGGCCTGGGCACGGCGCTGGGTCAGCGCGGCCTGGTCGGGCACGAGGGTGGCTTGGGTGAGGTGCTCGGGTGCGAAATGGCGGACCGCCACGGCCTGCACCTGCTCGGGCGTGACGCGGCGCAGGCTGGCCAGCAGGCGCTCGGACGCACCGGGGGGCCAGCCCTGCACCCACTGCTGGCCCAGTTCGTTGGCCTGGGCAAACACGGCGTCGAGTTTGTAAATCTCGGCCGCGCGCCACTGGTTTTTGACTCGGTTCAGTTCTTCCAGCGGCACGCCTTGCTGGGCCACGCGGGCCACCTCGGCGCGCAGGGCCTGGGCCAGGGCTTCGGGGGTTTGGCCGGGCGCGGGCGTGCCGCTGAGCACAAACTGTGCAGGCCCCCGGCCCATGCCGCTGAAGTGGGCGTCCACCCCGTCGGCCAGGCGCTCGCCGGCGGGGCGCTGCACCAGCTGGCGGCCCAGTCGGGCACCCTCGTACCCGTCCAATACAGCGGCCAGCATGACCAGGGCCAGCGCGTCCTGGCTGGCTGGGTCGGCCGCATCGGGGTCGGTCAGGCGCGGGGCGGGAAAGGCCAGGGCCACAAAGGCTTGTTCGGCGGGGGCTTTGACGTCGATGCGGCGGGCACCCAGCTGGGCGGGCTCGGCCTGCGGTTTGCGCGGGGGGGCGGCACGGGCGGGAATTTGCCCGTAAGTGGCCTGGGCCCAGGCCAGGGCCTGGGTGGGGTCCACATCGCCCGCAATGACCACGGCCGCGTTGGACGGGGTGTACCAGCGCTGGTGAAAGGCGCGCACGTCGTCGGGCGTGAGGCTGTCAAGATCGCTCATCCAGCCGATGACCGGGCGGCGGTAGGGGTGGGCGGCCCAGGCGGTGGCGCTGAGGGCTTCAAACAGCTGGGCGTGGGGCCGATCGTCCACCCGCTGGCGGCGCTCTTCTTTGATGACTTCGATTTCGCGCTTGAACTCGTCGTCGCTCCATTGGTTGTGGGCGAAGCGGTCGGCTTCGAGCTGCATGACGGCTTGCAGGTGCTGGGCGGGCACTTGCTGGTGGTAGGCCGTCATGTCGCGGCTGGTGAAGGCGTTGTCGCGCCCACCCAGCGCCGCAATGCGGCGGGAGAACTCACCGGGTTTGACGGTGGGGGTGCCTTTGAACATCATGTGTTCGAGCACATGAGCCACGCCGCTGGTGCCGTCGGTTTCGTCCATGCTGCCCACGCGCACCCACACCATGTGGGCCACGGTGGGGGCTCGGCTGTCAGGCTGAACGATGATGGTGAAGCCGTTGGCCAGGGTGTGCTGCTGGGCATGCTGTGGGGTGGGCGGCGGAGCGGCGGCCTGGGCAGCGGTGGCCGCAGCGCCCAAAAGGGCCAGGGTCCATGTGCGAATGAGAAGGGGCAAAGTGGGAAACATGGGTTTCATAGAATGGCATGGACACCAGAAAGTGGCCAATGTTCTCGTTCTTCCGAAAAAAAGCACCTCACACCCCAGCTGAGCCGCCCGTGGCGGTGCCAGCCGCACCCGCGCCCACCGCAGCACCAGCCCCTGCCCAGTCGGCACCAGCCGCTGTGGCAGCGCCCGCGCCGTCTGTGGTGTCGCGGCTGATGTCGGTGTTTGGGTCAGCGCCCTCGCCGGCCCCGTCACCGGCGGCCACCCCACCCACGCTGAGCGACATGCCCACCCAGGCCAAGCCCGAGCGCGCTGGCTGGCTGGACAAACTCAAAGCGGGCCTGAAGAAAACCGGCAGCAGCATTGCCACGGTGTTCACGGGCACGAAGATCGACGAAGCCCTGTACGAAGAGCTGGAAACCGCGCTGCTGATGGCTGACACGGGCGTGAAAGCCACCGAACACCTGCTGGCCGACCTGAAGCGCCGGGTGAAAGACACCAAAACCACCGAACCGGCGGCCGTGAAGGACCTGCTGGCCGACGCACTGGCCGAACTGCTGACCCCGCTGGAAAAAGGCCTGGCCGTGGGCCTGCGGGGCGAAGGTGGGCCGGATGCCGTGGACGAACCCACCGTCATCATGGTGGCGGGCGTGAACGGCGCGGGCAAAACCACCAGCATTGGCAAACTGACCCGCCACCTGAGCGAGGCCGGGGCCAGCGTGCTGCTGGCAGCGGCCGACACCTTCCGCGCCGCTGCACGCGAGCAACTGGGCGTGTGGGCCAACCGCAACACGGTGGACATCATCAGCCAGGACGGCGGCGACCCGGCCGCCGTGAGCTTTGACGCGGTGGCCGCCGGCAAAGCCCGCGGCAAAGACGTGGTGCTGGTGGACACGGCTGGCCGCCTGCCCACCCAGCTGCACCTGATGGATGAGCTGCGAAAAATCAAACGCGTGGTGCATAAAGCCCAGGCCACAGCCCCGCACGAGGTGCTGCTGGTGATCGACGGCAACACCGGCCAGAACGCGCTGACGCAAGTCAAAGCGTTCGACGAAGCGCTGGGGCTGACGGGCCTGATCGTCACCAAGCTGGACGGCACGGCCAAAGGCGGCGTGTTGGCGGCCATTGCACGCGAGCACCCCATTCCGGTGTATTTCATTGGCGTGGGCGAAAAGCTGGAAGACCTGCAAACCTTCAACGCGCGGGAGTTCGCACAGGCGCTGTTGGGTTGAAACGGGGCTGAAGACCAGCGCCGGGCGGCTTGCCCGGGCCCATCAGGCCTTCAGAAACACATCCCGGTCGGGCGCAAAGCAGGCATGCAGGGGCAACAGCGCACCGCCCAGCGCCCGGGCATCAGGCCCCATCTGGCCCTGCTCGACGCGGGGCTGGGCAAACAGACCTTCCCAGCTGTAGCCCGCCAGCGCTGCGCGGGTGCGCTCCAGCAGCAACTTCAGCAGCTCGGGGGCCAGAGAACCATCGACCACCACCGCCTCCACATCCAGAAACGCGGTGCCCGACACGACACACTGCGCCAGCGCCTGGGCGCAACTGGCCACCCAGGCCTGGGTGTGTTCAAGCCAGGGTGTTTCCAAGGCGCGTAGGTCGTAGGCGGCGGCGGGGTCAAGCCCGTGCTCGCGCAGGCGCTGCTCCAGGTCCCACAGCGAGGCCTGGCTGATGAGCTGGGGGGGGGCAACGCCCTGCCCGGCTTCGGCCGTTTGCAGCGGCAGCGAAGCCACGGCCCCGGCGTTGCCGTTCACGCCCCGGTGCAGGTGGGAGTGCAGCACCAGGCCGCCGCCGACGAAGGTGTCGATGAACAGGTAAAGAAAACTGGTGATGTCGCGGCCCCGGCCCAGCACCAGTTCGGCCACGGTGGCAGCGGTGGTGTCTTTGGCGAAGCTCACGGGCAGGTCGGTCATGGCCTGCACCTCGGCAGCCAGGTCGATGGGGGCCCAGGCGTCTGACTGCACATCCGACAAGCCCAGCATGCGGTGCCAGCCGCCCAGCAAAAACGGTGCTGCCACACCCACGCCCACCACGCGGCTGCGCAAGGGCCCCAGGCTGCGAAGCAGGGTGTTGAGGTTGGTGGACAGGGCCGGCAGCAGCGTGCCCACCTCGGGGAAGGCATAGGGCATGACCACGCGTTTGCGCACGGCCCCGGTGAAATCGACCAGCAGCCAGTCGGCGCTGCGGCGGCCGATTTTGATGCCCACGGCAAACGCGCCATCGGGGTTCAGGCCCAGGGGAATGGAGGGTTGGCCGATTTTTCCGCGAATGGGGGCTTCTCGGCGCAGCAGCTGGTCTTCGTCCAAGCGGGCGGTGATCAGGCCAATGGTTTGCGCGGTGAGGCCCGTCAGGCGGGCCAATTCGGCTTTGGGAGTGGCACCGTGCACGCGCAAGGCTTGCAGCACCACACGGTCGTTGAACTGGCGCATGCCGACTTGGTTGGACCCCCTAGGGCGCAGAGGCGCTGTGTCGGTGTGGGGTTCCAAAAAGTCGGCAGCGGTGTTCATGGACGCAGAGTGTCGCCGATCACGCCCTTGCGCAAGATGAAGTTACCCCAAGGTTGCAGTTCGCCTGTCACCACGATGGCGTAGGCGGCTTTGACGCGCTCGTAAAAAGCGTAGCGCTCTATCGGTTCCAGTTGAGCGCCAGAAACCCCAAAACCTTCCAAAACAGCCAGGGTGTCGCGCTGCAGGCCGCTGAGATAAGGTGGCTCGGTGCCGCCCACCTGCATGAAAGCCACGGGGCAAGGGACGTCTTCGGCCAGGGGCAACACGCTGGCCACGGCCTGCACCGCGCGGGCCATGCCCACGCCGGGCAGGCGCAACACCGGTTTGCCCCCCCCCAGGCTCATGGCGGTGAAATTGGCATCGGCCAGGACGATGGCATCGTCGTGGCCCATTTCGGCCAGCAGCTTCAGCAGATCGGGGCTGAGCAGGGGGTCGATTCCTTTAAGCAAGGCAGTCCTCCGGCAGCTCAGCGGCGCTTTTGGCACCGGTCATCACGGCCACGGTGTCGCTCATGCTGATTTTCTTGGGGTTGACGATGGCCGCCCGCTTGCCCAAACGGGCGATGTGGATGCGGTCGGCAATTTCAAACACGTGTGGCATGTTGTGGCTGATGAGGATGACGGGCAGCCCCTTGTCGCGCACGCGACGGATGAGCTCCAACACCATGTTGCCCTCTTTCACCCCCAGGGCGGCGGTGGGTTCGTCCATGATGACCACGTGCTGGGCAAACGCCGCTGCACGGGCCACGGCCACGCATTGGCGCTGGCCACCCGAGAGGGTTTCCACCGCCTGCGTCATGCTGCGAATGCCGACCTTCAGGTCGTTCATGCGGGAGATGCTTTCTTCCAGCATTTTTTTCTTGTCGATCATCTGCAGCACGCTGCCCAGAAAACCGGGGCGGCGGATCTCGCGGCCCAAAAACAGGTTTTCGGCAATGGTCATGGCTGGGGCCACGGCCAGGTCCTGGTAGACGGTCTCAATGCCAGCGCGACGGGCATCGATGGGGCTTTTGAAATGGATGGACTGGCCGTCCAGAAAAATCTCGCCTTCATCGGGAATGGTGGCACCGGACAGTGCCTTGATGAGGCTGGACTTGCCCGCCCCGTTGTCGCCGATAACGGCCATGATTTCGCCGGCCCGCAGCTCGAAATCGGCACCATCGAGGGCGGTGACCTGGCCGTAACGTTTGACCAGGCCTTTGGCCTGAATGACCAGGGGCAAGTGTTCGGATGTCTGGGCTCTCATGTCAACGTACCCCTTTGCGAGAAAGTTGGTCGGTGGCCACTGCCAGAATGACCAGAATACCGGTCACCAGAATCTGGTAGACCGAAGAAACGCCCATCAGGGTCAAACCGTTGCGGAACACCCCCACGATGAGCGCGCCCACCAAAGTACCCAGGATGATGCCCCGCCCGCCAAACAGGCTGGTGCCGCCCAGCACCACGGCGGTGATGGCATCAAGGTTTTCGGTTTGTCCGGCATTGGGGTCGCCAGCGCCCATGCGGGCGACGGCCAGCATGGAGGCCAGGCCGTAGAACACACCAGCCAGCACATAAACGCCCAGCAGCACTTTGTCGGTGGCAATACCGGTCAGGCGGGTGGCTTCGGGGCTGTTGCCCACTGCGTACACGTGGCGGCCCGGCGCGGTCTCGCGCAGCCACAGCCAGGTGGCCACATACAGCGCCAGCATCAGCACCACACCGTAGCCCACGCGGGCCCCGCCGATGCCGAAGGTTTCACCGAAAAAGTTCATGCCATCCGGGATGTTGGTCACGGTTTGCGCGCCGGAATAGAGCTGGGT
Organism: uncultured Hydrogenophaga sp.; assembly: GCA_964342395.1. Taxonomy (GTDB): domain Bacteria; phylum Pseudomonadota; class Gammaproteobacteria; order Burkholderiales; family Burkholderiaceae_C; genus UBA2334. The sequence continues at coordinate 20,291 of CAYFFJ010000001.1, read as the reverse complement.
GACGGCAAACGCAATGTTCAGCGTGCCCAGGGTCACGATGAAGGGGGGCAGTTTGACGCGGGTGACCAGCAAACCGTTGAGCAGGCCAAACGCGGTCGTGACCAACACGCCCAGGGCAATGCCCACCGGTGCGCTCAAACCGTAGTCAGCGGCCATCTTGGACATGACGATGGAGCCCAGGGCCATGACCATGCCGCAGGACAGGTCGATGCCAGCGGTCAGGATGATGAGGGTTTGGCCAATGGCGATGGTGCCCACCACCATGACCTGCTGCAGGATGAGAGAGAAGTTCTGCAGCGTCAGAAAACGCTCGTGTTGAAACGAGAAAAATGCACAGGCAAGCGCCAGTGCAATGGCGGGACCCAAGGTCCCCATCGGCGGGAGTTTGGCTTTGAGCGAGTTCATGGGATGAGCTTCTGAGTGAATTTTCTGAGGGAAAGACCGTGTTTTAGCAGCAAAAGCCCCCAGAAGGGGTGAAAAGCCCCGGCGATCGGGGCTTTCCAGGTGCGGGAGTGGAACGGTTGCCCGCCCTCCCTCAGGTCACGCCCCGGCCTGATGGGTCGGTGCAACCTGGGGCTAATGGCCCATCAGTCACCCCAGCACTGGGCGCGGGCGGTTTTGGTGTCGATGCTTTTCACACCGGCCATAGGCTTGGCGGCCACCAGGTCCACACCCGTGTCGGTGTAGCCCACTTGGCGCTTGCCGTCCTTGGCGTATTGCACGCCAGCGGCCACGCCCAATGCGGCCATCTTCAGGGGGTACTGCATGCTGGTGGCAGCAATCACGCCTTTTTCCACGTTGCCCACGCCGTTGCTGCACATGCCGTCCACGCCCAGGATCACCACGTCTTTGTCTTTGCCAGCGGCTTTCAGGGCCTTGTAGGCACCGGCGGCTGCGGGTTCATTGATGGCGTACACCACGTTGATGTTGGGGTTTTTCTGCAAGCAGTTTTCCATGCCGGTCTGGCCTTTGGCAGCGTCACCGTAGCTGTCGGCCATGCAGGCCACACCGGCTTTGGCACCGCCCAGTTCGTTGCTCTTGGCATCAGGCGCTTCCAGGCCAAAGCCCTTCAGGAAGCCGTTGTGGCGTTGCGCGCCCACGGGGTGGCCAGGGAACAGATCCATGGTGGCAATGACAGCTTTTTTGCCACCCAGGGCCACTTTGGCGTATTGGCCAATCAACACACCGGCTTTGTAGTTGTCGGTGGCAAACAGCGCGTCGGCTTCAGCCACGGGGCTGTCCAGCGCAATGACTTGCACGCCTTGGGCGCGGATTTTCTTGATGGTGGGCACGATGGCATCGCCGGAAGACGTGATCAGAATGGTCTTGGCACCAGCGGCCACCATGTTTTCCATGGCAGTGATCTGGCCCGCGGTGTCACCATCGGTTTTGCCGGCCGCGCTCAACAGCTTGGCACCCAGCTTTTTGGCTTCGGCTTCAGCGCCTTGCTTCATTTTCACGAAGAAAGGGTTGCTTTCGGTTTTGGTGATCAGGCCAATCACGGGCTCGGCTGCGAAGGCTGCGGAAGTGGCCAAGGCCAGGGCGCTGAGGGTCAGGGTGCGAGCAAAAGTCATGAAAGTCTCCGATTGGAAAAATGTGCGGAATGAAAAACACACGGTGGGCCTGGCGGGGCGTGGACACCTGTGCATCAGGGAAATCCACGCTTGTTGTTCAGACACGGCGCAACTATATTCGCGGTCAGGTTATTAAATCAACTGGATTTATTTATGGAAAACCCTAACAAAAGTATCAAAGTCGTGACACACGGTATCAAGGTGGTGGCCGCCGGCGAAGCCTTGATGGACATGATTTTTCAACCCAATGGTTCGCTGATGCCCCACAACGGCGGCGCGGTGTACAACTTGGCTCGGGCGCTGGGGCTGGGTGGCGTGCCCACGCAATACCTGAACCCGCTGTCAGCCGACACCTTTGGCCAAGGCTTGCGCCGTGCCCTGGTGACAGCGGGTGTGCACATGCCCGAGCGCAACACCGTGGCCCAACCCACCTCGCTGGCCGTGGTCGGCGTGGACGCACAAGGCAAAGCCAGCTATGGCTTCTACCGCGAGGGCGTGGCCGACCGCCAGACCTCGGCCGCGCAACTGACCGCGCTGTGCCAGGCCCTGCCCGAGCTGCAACTGGTGTGCACCGGCTGTCTGGCCCTGTTGCCCGACGACACCGGCATCTACCAGCCCTGGCTGCAGGCCATGCGCGCTGAAGGCAAAACCGTGGTGGTGGACGCCAACCTGCGCCCAGCCGTGGTGCCCGACACCGCGCGCTACGCCGCCAGTGTGATGGGGGCACTGCGCCAGGCCCACCTGGTGAAAGCCAGCGACGACGACTTGGTTTGTATGGGCTACACCCACGCGGACCCGGTGGCCGCCGCCCGCGAACTGATGCGACACACCGGCGCTTCCCTGATGGCACTGACCCTGGGCGCCAAAGGCGCGGTGTTGCTGACCGCAGACGGCCGCGCCTGGCACGCCACCGAAACCACGCCCGTGCAGGTGAAAGACACCGTGGGCGCGGGCGACTGCTTCCTGGCAGGCCTGGTGAACGCCTGGGTGGCCCAGGCTGCACAGGCGGGCGTGTTGCCCCACCAGCTGCAACTGACCGATGCCCACCTGCAAGAGCTGCTGTGCTGGGGCGTGGCCAGTGCATCGCTGAACTGCGAGCAAGCCGGTTGCCAGCCGCCCAGCCGCACCGACGTGCTGGCCCGCCTGGCCGTGGCTGCACCGGCCTGCCAATTGCTTTGACACCCGCCACCCCCCCTATCGAAAAAGAAAGAACTTGCCTTGTAACTTTATTTCATGAAAAATAAACAGCAAGGTAACTCCACCCTCCACACACCATGACCACTGCCGACCGTTCCCACCCCCTGCCTGCCGTGCTTGACATGGTGATTTTTGGTGGCGTGGGCGATCTTTCGCTGCGCAAGCTGCTGCCCGCCTTGTACATGGCGCATTCCCACGGCAACCTGCCCGAGCAAACCCGCATCGTGGCGCTGGGCCGCCAGGCCTGGAGCCATGAAGAATTTGTGGCCTTTGTCAGCAGCCGCTGCCAGCCGTTCATTCCCGAGAAAAACCGCGAGCCTGGTGCGTGGCAGCGGTTTTTGAACTTGCTGGTGTACGTCAGCCTGGACGCCACCGACGCCGCCGCCTACGCCAAACTGGGCACCGCCCTGCAACCGGGCAGCGACCGGGTGTATTACCTGGCCACCGCCCCCGCGTTGTTCACCGGCATTTGCGCCCACCTCACCGCAGCGGGTCTGGTGGACGACCAAAGCCGCGTGGTGCTGGAAAAGCCGCTGGGCCACGACCTGGCCTCGGCCCAGCAAATCAACAACGACGTGGGGCGTTACTTTGCCGAGCGCCAGATTTTCCGCATCGACCACTACCTGGGCAAAGAAACGGTGCAAAACCTGATGGTGCTGCGGTTTGGCAACAGCATTTTCGAGCCCCTGTGGCGCGGCCCACACATCAAAAGCGTGCAGATCACCGTGGCAGAGTCCGTGGGCGTGGGCAGCCGCGCAGGGTTTTACGACGGCACCGGCGCCATGCGCGACATGATTCAAAACCACTTGCTGCAGCTGCTGTGCATCGTGGCCATGGAACCCCCCGTGTCGCTCGACCCTGACGCCGTGCGCGATGAAAAGCTCAAGGTGCTGCGCTCGCTGCGCCCCATGACCCCCGTCGACGTGGCCCAGCAAACGGTGCGCGGCCAATACACGGCCGGGGCCGTCAACGGGGAAACCGCCTTGGGCTACCTGCAGGAAGACAACGTGCCCGAAGACAGCCACACCGAAACCTTTGTGGCGCTGAAGGCCTACATCAACAACTGGCGCTGGGCCAACGTGCCCTTCTTTTTGCGCACCGGCAAACGCATGCACGAGCGCTCGTCGGAAATCGTGGTGGAGTTCGCGGCCATGCCGTTCGCGCTCTTTCCCGACGCACCGCGCCAGCAAACCAACCGCCTGCGCATCCGCCTGCAGCCTGAAGAACATGTGCAGCTGCAAATGATGGCCAAAGAGCCCGGCAGCGGCATGCGCCTGCGCCCCGTCAGCCTGAACCTGGACCTGGAGTCGGCCTTCACCGGCCGCCGCTCCGAGGCCTACGAGCGCCTGCTGATCGACGTGATCCGCGGCCGCCTGACGCACTTCATGCGCCGCGACGAGCTGGAAGCCGCCTGGAAATGGGTGGAACCCATCATGGACGGCTGGACCGCCCTGGACGAAAAACCCAAGCCCTACACCGCCGGCAGCTGGGGCCCCGCCGCGTCGTCGGCCCTGATGGCCCGCGAAAACATGGCCTGGGTGGAAGAGTCCTGAGCATGACCGCCGCCCTTTTCAAACCCGCCGCCCCCACGGCCCTGACCGAGCACCGCCTGCCCGACGAACGCCAGCTGGCCCAGGCCCTGGCGCAAGACATTGCGCAGCGCCTGTGCGCTGCCGTGGCCCAACGGGGCCATGCCCTGCTGGCCGTGTCAGGTGGCAAATCGCCCGTGGCGCTGTTCCAGGCGCTGGCCGCCCAGCCGTTGCTGGCCCACACCTGGCCCCACATCACCGTGCTGCTGGTGGACGAGCGCTGCGTGTCCCCCAGCCATGCCGACAGCAACGCCCGCCTGGTGCACGAACACCTGCTGCAAGGCCCGGCCGCTGCGGCGCGCTGGGTGCCCTTGGTCAACGGCGAGCTGGCCCCCCCGACCGCCCTCCCGGCCAACCCCGACGTGTTGCGCCTGCGCCTGGCCGCCGAAGCCCGCCTGGCCCCCCTGCCCTGGCCGCTGGACGTGGCCGTGCTGGGCATGGGGCTGGACGCCCACACGGCCTCCTTCTTCCCCGGCGCGCCAGGCCTGGGCGAGGCGCTGGCCACCCCGGCCCGCTGCGCCTGGGTGTTGCCCGACCCCGTGCTGAACAAAGCCCACCACGCCCGCCTCACGCTCAGCCTCAGCACCCTGCTGGCCGCCCGCCACCTGTGCCTGCCCCTTTCAGGTGCGGCCAAACACGCGGTGTACGCCCAGGCACGGTTGGCACCCACGGCCGATCTGCCCGTGTCGCTGCTGCTGTGCCAGCCGCAAACACCGGTGGCGGTGTGGCTATCGCCCTGACGCAGAAATTTATAAAAAATAGGCCTCTACCGCTTGATGGTATTGGGTTTCAAGCTATTCAAAAACACACCTCAAACACCCCATGAACGCCCCGTTGAACGACACCCTGGCCGCGGTCACCCGCCGCATCACCGAGCGCAGTGCGCCCACCCGCGCCGCCTATCTGGCCAGCATGGCCGCCCAGCACAAGGCCGGCACCCAGCGCCACGGCATGGGCTGCGCCAACATGGCCCACGCGTTTGCCGCCATGCCCGACACCGACAAACGCCAGGTGCTGCAAGTGAAAGAAGTGCGCGCACCGCACCTGGGTGTGGTCACCGCCTACAACGACATGCTGTCGGCCCACCAGCCTTATGAACACTACCCCGAGGCCATCCGCGCCGCCGCCCGCGCCTGCGGTGCCACGGCCCAGGTGGCCGGTGGTGTGCCCGCCATGTGCGACGGCATCACCCAGGGTGCGGCGGGCATGGAGCTGAGCCTGTTCAGCCGCGACGTGATTGCACTGGCCACCGCCGTGGCGCTGTCGCACAACGTGTTTGACGCCGCGCTGTTTCTGGGCGTGTGCGACAAAATCGTGCCCGGTCTCTTCATGGGTGCGCTGCAATTTGGCCACCTGCCCACCGTGTTTGTGCCCGCCGGGCCCATGACATCGGGCCTGAGCAACGACGCCAAAAGCAAGGTGCGCCAGCAATACGCCAAAGGCGAAGTCAGCCGCGAGGCCTTGCTGGAAGCCGAGTCTGCCGCCTACCACTCGGCCGGCACCTGCACCTTTTACGGCACCGCCAACAGCAACCAGATGCTGATGGAAATCATGGGCCTGCACCTGCCCGGCTCCAGCTTCGTCAACCCTGGCACCCCGCTGCGCGAAGCCCTCACCTTCGAGGCCGTGCGCCGTGCCGCCGCCCTGACCGGCATGGGTGAATCGGCAGCCACCCGCCTGCCTTTGAGCGAAGTCGTCACCGAAAAAACCATTGTCAACGGCATGGTGGGCCTGCTCGCCACCGGCGGCAGCACCAACCACACCCTGCACCTGGTGGCCATGGCACGCGCGGCCGGCATCGTGATCGACTGGGACGACTTTGCCCAACTCTCGGCCGCCGTGCCCCTGCTGGCCCGCGTGTACCCCAACGGCAAGGCCGATGTGAACCATTTCCAGGCCGCAGGCGGCATGGGCTTTCTGATGCGTGAGCTGCTGGCCGTGGGCCTGCTGCACGCCGACGTGGCCACCGCCATGGGCCAAGGCCTGGCCGCCTACACCCAAGAACCATGGCTCAACGATGGCCAACTGGCCTGGCGCGACGTGCCCGCCCAATCGGGCGACGACAGCGTGCTGCGCCCCGCCAGCCACCCCTTCAGCGCCGACGGCGGCCTGCGCCTGCTGCAAGGCAACCTGGGCCGCAGCGTGGTGAAAGTGTCTGCCGTGGCCCCCGAGCACCGCGTGGTGCGCGCCCCCGCCGTGGTGGTGTCCGACCAGCAAGAGCTGCTGGCCCTGTACAACGCAGGTCAACTGAACAAAGACCTGGTGGCCGTGGTGCGCTACCAGGGCCCCCGCGCCAACGGCATGCCCGAACTGCACAAACTCACCCCCCCGCTGGCCAACCTGCAAGACCAGGGCTTCAAGGTGGCGCTGGTGACCGATGGCCGCATGTCGGGCGCCTCGGGCAAGGTACCCGCCGCCATCCACCTCAGCCCCGAAGCGCTGGGCAACGGCCCCATTGCCAAGGTGCAAAACGGCGACATGGTGCTGCTTGACTGCGACGCCGGTGTGCTGACCCTGGAGGTGGACGCCGCCACCCTGGCCGCACGCACCGTGGTGCACCCCGACCTGTCGGCCAACACCCACGGCACCGGGCGCGAGCTGTTTGGCCTGTTCCGCGCCCACGCCAGCACCGCCGAAACCGGCGCGTCCCCGCTGTGGGGTTGATCTTTTAATTCATAGCTTTAAACGCAATACCAGCAAGCGCTGGAGGCATTTTTCACTTAAAAACCATGAACACAAACCTCGCCCTGCCCGCTTTCAACTCCCGCGTGGTGCCCGTCATTGCATTGACCGACGCCGCCCAAGCCGTGCCCCTGGCCCACGCCCTGCTGGCCGGCGGCATTGACGTGATGGAAATCACCCTGCGCACCGACGCCGGGCTGGCCGCCATCGAAGCCGTGGCCCGCGCCGTGCCCGAGATGCACCTGGGCGCCGGCACCGTCACCCGCGTGGCCGACGTGCAGCGCGTGGTCGATGCGGGCGCGCGCTTTGCCCTGTCGCCCGGCTGCACGCCTGCGCTGGTCGAGGCCGTGCGCGCTGCCCAGCTGCCCTTTGTGCCCGGTGTGATGACACCCAGCGAAGTCATGGCCGCCCGCGACCTGGGCTTTGGCCTGATGAAACTCTTCCCCGCCGCGCAGGCCGGTGGCCTGGCCATGCTGCAAGCCCTGGGCGGCCCCCTGGGTGACGTGCGCTTTTGCCCCACCGGCGGCGTGAGCCTGCAAAACATGGCCAGCTTTCTGGCCCTGAAAAACGTGGCCATGGTCGGCGGCAGCTGGCTCACCCCAGCCGACGCGCTGGCGGCGGGCGACTGGACGCGCATCACCCGCCTGGCGCAAGAGGCCACCGACGCCGCTCAGGCGGGCTGAGCCTCACCCTCGCTGTTGGCATACTGTGTCCAACCCTTCTCCCATTGCCCCCCAGCGGTGACGCACCGCGCCCTGCCATGAACGACACCGCCCACCGCCCTGCCAGCACCCCCACCCTTCTGCCCGCCTGGCACGCCCTGCAAACCCTGGCCACCCAGGGCCTGCCCCACCTGCGCGAACTGCTGGCCGCCCCCCCTGAGCGCCCGGCCCCCGTGGCCGCAGACGGCACCGGCATCCGGCTGGACTTCACCCGCCAGGCCGTCAACGGCGCGGTGCTGGCCCAACTGCTGGCCCTGGCCCAACAAGCCGGGGTGGCACAGCAGCGCGATGCGATGTTTGCCGGTGCCCACCTCAACACCACCGAAGACCGCGCCGTGCTGCACGCGGCCCTGCGCGGCGCGCCCGGCACCGTGGGCCCCTGGGGCGCAGCGGTGCACGCCGATGTGCACCACGAACTGAACCGCGTGTGCGCCTTCGCCGACACCCTGCGCAGCGGCCAGCTGAAGGGCCACACGGGTGAAACCCTCACCGACGTGGTCAACATCGGCATTGGCGGCTCAGACCTGGGCCCCCGCATGGCCACCGAGGCGTTGGCCCACCTGGCCGCGCCCAGCGCGAGCACACCCAACGTGACGGTGCACTACGTCAGCAACCCCGACGCCTGGGCCCTGCACAGCGTGTTGCGCCGCTTGAACCCCGCGCGCACGTTGGTGGTGGTGTCGTCCAAAACCTTCACCACGCAGGAAACCCTCACCAACGCCGCCTCGGCCCGCCGCTGGCTGGCTGACGGGGGCATTGCCACCGAGCACCAGGGCAAGCACCTGGTGGCCATCACCGCCGCGCCGCAGCGCTCGGCCGCTGCGGGCTACCTGCCTGCGCACACCTTCACGTTTTGGGACTGGGTGGGCGGCCGCTACTCGGTGTGGTCGGCCCTGGGCCTGCCGCTGGCACTGGCCATTGGCAGCACCGCGTTCCGCGAATTCCTGGCCGGTGGCCACGCCATGGACGAACACTTCCGCACCGCGCCCCTGCAAGCCAACCTGCCCGTGCTGATGGGCCTGCTGGGCGTGTGGAACCGCAACTTTCTGGGCTGCCCCACGCAGCTGCTGTCCACCTACCCCAGCCGCCTGGCGCGTTTCGCACCGTTTGTGCAGCAAATGGACATGGAGAGCAACGGCAAGCGCACCCACCTCGACGGCACGGCCTGCACCGTGGACACCGGCCCCATCGTGTGGGGCGGGCTGGGCATAGACGGGCAACACGCCTACTTCCAGCTGCTGCACCAAGGCCAGCACCGCGTGCCGGTGGAGTTTGTGGGCGTGGAAAGCGAAGACGTGGCGCTGGCCGACCTGCCCTTGGCCGCCGAACACCACCGCGTGGTCAACCTGAACCTGCGTGCACAAGCCGAAGCCCTGGCCAAAGGCCGTGGCGAAGCCGACACCCTGGCCAGCCTGCTGGCCAGCGGCCTGACCGAGGCACAAGCCCAGGCGCTGGTCACCCACCGCAGCTTTCCTGGCAACGTGCCCAACAGCACGCTGTGGCTGGACACGCTCACCCCTTCGCGCCTGGGCGCACTCATTGCCCTGTACGAACACAAGGTGTTTGTGCAAGCCGCCGTCTGGGGCATCAACGCCTACGACCAGTGGGGCGTGGAGCTGGGCAAAACCATGGCGCAGGCCATGGAAAAAGCCCAGGGCTGACCCCAAAGGGGCATCGCACCGGGCACTGCGTCACGGCCGTGTCACACACGGCACCCAGACTGGGGGCCTCACCACCCCCGTTGTGCCGCGTCGCCTGGCGCCGCGGTTTGGCCGCATGCCCCTGCTCAAAACCGAAAAAGCGCTGACCGAACTGCGCAGCCGCAGCCGCACCCTGGGGCTGAAAGAGCGCGCCCTGCTGCTGTTGGCCGATGGCCAGAAATCAGCCGCCGAGCTGTTGACCCTGGTGCAAGCCGAAGCGCCCGTGTTGCAACGCCTGGTGGCCGAAGGCTACCTGGCGCCGCTGCCCACGCCCACAGCGCCTCCCCGGGCCACACGGCCCCAGGTGTCGGCAGACCCATTTCACGGCAAACGCTCGCTGGCGACGGCGCGGCTGTACGCCATGGACATGGTCGAACGCCTCTTCGCACGCACCGATCCCACACTCGCACGGGCACTGCACCAGCAACTCCGCGAAGCCAAAGACCATGAAGCCGTGGTGAGCGTGGCACATGAGCTGCTGCAGCGCGTGGAAACCGTGGCAGGCCCGGCTCGGGCCGACAGCATCCGGGAACGCCTGGCCCTGTTGCTGCCCGAGGGCGAATTGGACATTGAAGTTCAATAGCTTAAAACCCAATACCAACAAGCGCCAGAGGCCAAAAAAGCCTGAAAATCAGGTCAATGCAAACTTCACCCGCACCTCCTCCAGGCGGGTGCTGCCCACCGGGGTGGTGCGCAGGGTTTTCATTTCGCGCTTGAAACCGGCGGTGTCGTAGAACGACAGGCCGCGTTCGTTGCGCACCAACACCCAGGCCGTCACTTCGTTGAAACCTTCATCTTCACAGGCATCGCGGGCAGCGTCCCACAGGGCCAGGCCTGCACCAGTGCCCACCACCTCGGGGTGCACATAGTGGGCCCAGATTTCGCCGGTGGTCGATTTGGTTTTGGGGTCTCGCGAGCGGTCAAACCCGATGAAGCCCACCACTTTTTTGTCTGCATCCAGCGCCACCAGCACCTGGGGTTCGGCAAATTCAATGGCTTCACGCCACATGCCCAACCGTTTGTCCACAGACAGGGCATTCAAATCGTCGTCGGCCACCAGCCCTTGGTAGGCGTGCTGCCAGGCAAGCACATGGATCTCGGCGATGGTTTTGGCATCGCGCAAGGTGGCGGGTTTCACTTCAAACAGAGACATACGGGAGAGAACAGAAATGCAAAAGGGGCCGTATTGTGACCGCACAGGTGCAACGCACGGCCAGCGGCGCAGGGCAAGCAGCCGTGCTGACCTATCATGCGGCGTTGGCGATCACTATGGAGATTTGGTTTTGATACGACGTGCACCCCGGCTTTTATTCGGCCTGGCCCTGGCCACCAGCTTGGCGTGGACCGGCCACACCCAGGCGCAAGGCGATGGCCGCAGCGGTACGTTCAAAAACCTGGAGGGCAAAGTGTCGATCGTCCGGGGCTCACAAAACCTGCCAGCCCTGTCCGGCCAGGGCCTGCGTGAAGGCGACCGCGTGGTCACCGGCCCCAACAGCGCAGCAGCCATCACCTTGCAAGACGGCACGGTGTTCGCCGTGGGCTCCAACGCCAGCGTGGACCTCACACACTACATTTTTGACACCTCCTCGCAAAACGGCAGCCTGCTGCTGAACTTGCTGCAAGGCACGTTGCGCATGGTCACGGGCATCATGGGCAAAACCAACCCCGAACTCATCAAGGTCACCACACCCACGTCGGTGGTGGGTGTGCGCGGTACCGATTTCATTGTGGAGGCCCAGCCATGAAGCGCGCTGTTGTCCTGACGGCTGTGGTGTTGGCGACCCTGTTGGCCACCGGCTGCAGCCTGCTGCGCCCGGCCCCGAAACTGCGGGTGGTGCTGCTGCCGCAAAGTGACCCATCGGGTCAGCCACGTGCCACGTCCGTGGAAGTGAAATCAGGCGAATCGACCCAGGTGCTGAGCACCCCTTTTGCACTGGCCGAACGCAATGACAAAGGCCAATTGACCCAGCGCATGGCCACCGTTGACGAGGTGCAGGCGCGTTACGGCGATGTGTTGAAAATCCAGCCCCCCTCAGCGGAAACCGTGGTCCTGCGCTTCCAGACTGGCACCTCCCAACTCACCCCCGAATCGGCAACCGAACTGCCCAAACTCATCGCCTTGGCCCGTGCGCGGGCAGGGGGCGAAATCCTGGTGGTGGGCCACACCGACCGCCAGGGCACGGTGGAGGCGAACGATGCCTTGTCGCTGAAACGCGCCCAGGCCATTGCAGAACTGCTGATAGCCCAGGGCTTTGCACCCGAGCTCATCAGCGCACGTGGGCGCGGCGAACGCGAACCGCTGGTGCCCACCGCTGACGAAGTGGCGGAGCCCCGCAACCGCCGCGCCGAAGTCATTGTTCGCTGACCACGGCCACGCCGTGGGCTTGCCCTGGAGACACGCATGAAAGTGGGTTTGTTGACCGGTGGGGGCGACTGCCCCGGCCTGAATGCCGTCATTCGCGCGGTGACACGCAGCTTGATCCGCCAGTGCAATGCCGAAGTCATTGGCATCAACGACGGCTTTGCCGGCCTGATGGAACTGCGCACCCAGCCCCTGACCTGGGACAACGTGGGTGGTCTGCTGGGCGTGGGTGGCACCATTTTGGGCACCACCAACCGGCTGGACCCGCTGCAATCCGAAGCCGCCACCCAACGCGCACTCGACAACGCCCAGGTCCTGGGCCTGGACGCGGTGGTGGCCATAGGCGGCGACGGCACCATGACCATTGCCCATGGCCTGGCCCAGCGCGGCCTGCAGGTGGTGGGCGTGCCCAAAACCATTGACAACGACATTGAAGGTTGCGAGCGCAGTTTTGGTTTTGACACCGCCCTGGCCACAGCCACCGAAGCCTTGGAACGCTTGCGCACCACAGGCCAGAGCCACGGCCGCGTGATGGTGCTGGAAACCATGGGCCGCCACGCGGGCTGGATCGCACTCGAAGCCGGGGTGGCGGGCGCGGCCGACATCATTCTGCTGCCGGAAATCGACCACGACATCACCGCCGTGGCCGCCGTGTGCCGCGACCGCGAGTCACGCGGCAAATTCAGCCTGATCTGTGTGGGTGAAGGTGCCAAGCCTCTGGGCGGCAGCCTCACGCTGGACACCCCTGCCCCCACCGACACCGGCAAACCCCGGCTGGGCGGGGTGGCGTTTGCGCTGCGCGACCGTTTGCAGCCCCTCATCCAAAGTGAAGTGCGCGCCACGGTGCTGGGCCATGTGCAACGGGGGGGCTCGCCCACGCCGTTTGACCGCGTGTTGTCCACCCAATTTGGCGTGCGCGCCGCCCAACTGGTGTGGGAAGGCCAGTTTGACCGCATGGTCACCATGCAAAACGGCACCCTTGACAGCGTGCCCCTGAGCCGCGTGGCAGGCCAGAACCGCCGGATTGCCCCCGATGACCCCCTGCTGCAAATGGCCCGGCAAGTAGGCATTTCGTTTGGCGAGCCCGGCAGTGCCTGAACCCCAACCACCGGTCGACGAGTTGCAACGTGCACTGGCCGCAGCCGCCTGAGTGGCGCACGGGCGAAACTGCCGCGCCGCCCGGCCTGGACGGCTGCGTGGTGGCCGTGGACGACCACCTGCTGGTGCTCAACAAACCCAGCGGCCTGTTGTCCGTGCCCGGGCGCGGCCCTGAAAACGCCGATTGCCTCAGCGCCCGCGTGCAAGCCCAGTGGCCCGACGCGCGGGTGGTGCACCGGCTGGACATGGCCACCAGCGGCCTGATGGCCATGGCCCGTGGGCCCGATGCCCAGCGCACCCTGAGCGAGGCATTTGCCAAGCGCCTCACCCACAAACGCTACGAAGCGGTGGTAGCCGGGCATGTGGATGACACCGCCCACCCCCGCGACGCCGATGGCTGGCACACCATAGACCTGCCCCTGGTGGTGGACTGGCCCAACCGCCCGCGCAGCATCGTCAGCCACACCCTGGGCAAACCCAGCCTGACGCGCTGGCGTGTGCTCGAACACGGAGTGAAAGGCCTGCACGGCAGCGGGCACACACGCCTGGCGCTGGAGCCGGTCACCGGCCGATCGCACCAACTGCGGGTGCACCTGCTGGCCTTGGGGCACCCCATCCTGGGAGACATGCTGTACGCCCCCGCAGCGGCGCAAGCCCAAGCCCCCCGCCTGCTGCTGCACGCCACACGGCTGTGCCTGCCCCACCCCGCCACGGGCCAGATGGGTGAATGGCACAGCCCGGCACCGTTTTGACACGGTCGAGTCCCGGGGCCAAGACCGCCCGTCCGGCTTTTGTTGGGTTGTGCCAGCTTGCACCATGATTTTGAATTCATAATTACAAATTCCATACCAACCCCAACGGAGACATTCCCCATGAGCAGAGAAGCAGTAGTGGTCAGCGGCGTTCGCACCGCCATCGGAACCTACGGCGGCAGCCTGAAAGACATCCCTCCCACCGAACTGGCCGCACAGGTGGTGCGCGAGGCCCTGACCCGCGCCGGGGTGGACGGCAAAGATGTGGGCCATGTGGTGCTTGGCCACGTGGTCAACACCGAGCCCAAAGACATGTACCTGAGCCGTGTGGCCGCGCTCAACGGCGGTTGTGCCGAAGGCACCCCCGCCTACAACGTGAACCGCCTGTGCGGTTCGGGCTTGCAAGCCATCGTCTCGGCCTCGCAGTCCATCCTGCTGGGCGACACCGATATTGCCATTGGCGGTGGTGCCGAGAACATGAGCCGCGCCCCGTTCGCCAGCCTGAACATGCGCTGGGGCGCCCGCATGGGCGACACCAAAATGGTAGACATGATGATCGGTGCCCTGCACGACCCCTTCCACAACATCCACATGGGCGTGACGGCCGAGAACGTGGCTGCCAAGTACGGCATCACCCGCGAAATGCAGGACGCGCTGGCCGTGGAAAGCCACAACCGCGCCCAGCGCGCTACCGAGGCGGGTTACTTCAAAGACCAAATCATGCCGGTGATGCTGAAAAGCAAAAAGGGCGACGTGGCCTACACCACCGACGAGCACTTCCGCCCCAACTGCTCTGCCGGCGACATGGCCAAACTCAAGCCTGTGTTCCTGAAAGAAAACGGCACCGTCACCGCTGGCAACGCGTCAGGCATCAACGACGCCGCTGCTGCGGTGGTGCTCATGGAAGCCGGCACGGCCAAAGCCCGTGGCCTGGCGCCCATGGCCCGCCTGGTGGCCTATGCCCACGCAGGGGTCGACCCCCAATACATGGGCATTGGTCCTGTGCCCGCCACCCAGCTGGCCCTGAAAAAAGCGGGTCTGACCGTGGCCGACCTGGACGTGATCGAAGCCAACGAAGCGTTTGCCGCACAGGCCTGCGCCGTGACGCGTGACCTGGGCCTGGACCCGGCCAAGGTCAACCCCAACGGTTCGGGCATTTCGCTGGGCCACCCCATCGGGGCCACGGGCGCGCTCATCACTGTGAAAGCGCTGTACGAGCTGCAACGCATCCAGGGCCGTTATGCATTGGTGACCATGTGCATTGGCGGTGGCCAGGGCATTGCCGCAATCTTCGAACGCATGTGATTCAAGCGGGGGCTGGGACATCCCCTTGCGGCACCTCATCTTGAAAGCCGCCGGCGCGCAAGGTCACCACCAGGGTGTCGCGCCACCCCAACACGCCAGGTTCGGTGGGCTGAATAGGGGTGCTTTCGTGGATGACCCTTGCATCGTCCAGCAGCAGCAGCGACCACGGCTCGGTCAGTGTGAACCGCTGTCCCTTCGGGCCATCGGCTTCAAACACGCGGGTTTCACCCCCTTTGATGCCGTGGCGCCCCACCATGAACACGGCGACCAGGTCCACCCCATCGCGGTGGGCCCCTTCGGGGGTAGGACGGCCAATGCCCCCGTCGGTGTCGATGCGGAACTGGTGGGCTTCGACATACCAAGTGTGCCCGCCTTTGAGGGCCGATGTCAGTTCGGCCAAACGCAGCAACAACCCCGACCAGGCCGGGTGGTCGGCAAACGCCGGCAGCAACGGCTCAAACCAACGCTCCATGCCACCGTGCAAAGCGTTGTAAGCCACAGGTTGCCAGTGGGCACGGTGGGGCACGGGTTGAATGTGGTCAACCGTTGCAACCAGTGAGCCGTGGCGCCGGCGGCGGTAACGGCCCCCGTCTTTCAAATGGTTGTCGGGTGGCAAACCGTCCCACAGCGGGGCAAGCTGCGACAACCCCTCTGCCTCCACCCCCAGCCAGCGCTGCACGGCAGCGGCATCAAGCACGGCAAACCCTTGGGCTTGCAGGGCAGCAACGGCCTGCGACGCAGGCACACATGGAGGGGGAAACGCAAAACCTGACATCGCACACTTTCCTGAAAACAGGCGCTGAGCGGCTGGCAACGCCCTGTGCCGCCAAGTTTACCGAGGCCATTGCCCGTACCCCAAGCAAATGGGGCCGCCCGCCACGGATACCGGGCGTCACGCGCGAAGGGAAAACCATGATGTTGACTTGGGTACTTGGCGGTATCTTCACCCCGATAAAAATACCCAGGAGTCGAGCATTGAGCCCTGCCGTTTTGTCACCCAGCAATGCACTGGCTGCGTCCGAGGTCCCTGAACGCACCGACGCTGCCCCCACACAGGCGGACAGCGGCTATGTACCCTACGTTGCCCCCGAGCCAGCGTCTATCTTCAGTCTGCCACTGGCCCATTTGCCGGTGTCAGCCCCCATAAGCTGGTTGAAAAAAGGTTGGGCTGACTTCCTGTGCTGTCCCACACCAGGCTTGTTCTACGGGCTGTGTTTCTTCTTGATGGGACACGCACTGTGGGCCGTGTTCAACAGCGCACCCGCCTACGTGTTGGCGCTGAGTGCAGGCTTTTTGCTGATGGGCCCCTTTTTGTGCCTGGGGCTGTACCACGCCAGCCGCGAAATTGAAGAGGGCCGCCGCCCCTCCTTGGGGCAATCACTGCTGAGTTGGCAGCCCACAAAAGGGGCAATGGGTATTTTTGCCGGAGTGCTGCTGATTCTGGAAATGATCTGGGGCCGGGCCTCGTTGATTGTGTTTGCGGTGACCTTCAACACCCTGCCGTCGGCCGAAAGCACGCTGTCGCAGCTGATCACACTTGAAAACTTGGGTTTTCTGGTGACGTATGCGGTGGTAGGTGCGTTTTTTGCCGGGCTGATTTTTGTGACCAGCGCCATCTCCATTCCTATGATCTTGGACCGCCAGGTAGACGCCGTGTCGGCGGGTTTGACCAGCATCCGGGCGTGCTTCCAAAACCCCGGCCCCCTGTTTGTGTGGGGCATGCTGATCACGGTACTGATTGGGCTCAGCCTGCTGCCGTTTTTCCTGGGGCTGCTGATTGTCGGCCCAGTGATCGGGCACGCCACCTGGCACGCATACCGCGCCATCGTGCCGCACGACGCGGCAGCCTGAATGGCGGCGCACTCAAGGCGCCTTGAATCTGACCAAAAGCTGACACCCCATCTTTCGGGGCACATTACCTGCTTACAGTTGGCGGGCCAGGCAAAGGGGTCCATTGGTTCATGATTTTTTTGCATGACCGAGCCTCGTAAACCCCAATGCACCGGCCAAGAGCGACGGCTAAATTCACGCTGCGCCGCACAGTGCACCAACAAGGTGAACGTTTGCGGCACATGTTTTGGCAGTTATTACCCTCATTTCGGAGATTTGACCCATGGCAATTCCTTCTCTCAAACTGGCCGCAGTGGCCCTGGCAGCAGCCACCACGCTGGTCAGCGCTCCCGCTTTCGCAGGCAAAACACTGGATGCCATCAAGGCACGCGGTCAAGTGGTGTGCGGCGTGAACACCGGTCTGGCGGGCTTCTCTGCCGCTGACTCGGGTGGCAAATGGACAGGCCTGGACGTGGACATCTGCCGCGCAGTGGCCGCCGCTGCGCTGGGCGATGCCGAGAAAGTGAAATACGTGCCCTTGAACGCGCAGCAGCGTTTCACGGCCCTGCAATCGGGCGAAGTGGACGTGTTGTCTCGCAACACCACCTTCACACTGAACCGTGATGGCGCGCTGGGCCTGCACATGACCGCCGTGACCTATTACGACGGCCAAGGCTTCATGGTCCCCGTCAAGAGCAAGATCAAAAGCGCCAAACAGCTCAAAGGCCAGACGGTGTGCGTGCAATCCGGCACCACCACCGAGAAAAACATGACCGACTTCTCCAAGGCCAACGGCTTGGCGCTGAAACCTGTGGTGTTTGAAAAAGTGGAAGCCGCCACAAGTGCCTATTTCGCTGGCCGCTGCGTGGCATACACCACCGACGCATCGGGCTTGGCCTCTGTGCGCAACAAAGAAGCCAAGGAACCCGCCGATCACATCATCCTGCCCGAACTGATCTCCAAAGAACCCCTGGGACCCATGGTGCGCCGCGGTGACGACGAGTGGTTTGCCATCGTGAAATGGGTGATCCACGGTTTGGTGGAATCCGAAGAATACGGCTTGACCCAAGCCAATGTGCTGGTCGAAAAAGCCAAGAGCACCGACCCCGTGGTGCAACGCATCACCGGCTCCACCGAAGACACCGGCAAAAACCTGGGCCTGGACCGCGACTGGATGGTGCGCGCCCTGCAAGCCACAGGTAACTACGGTGAAATTTTCGAGCGCAACGTGGGTCCCAAGTCGCCCCTGGCATTGCCGCGCGCCATGAACAACCAGTGGAACAAAGGCGGTCTGATGTACGCCTACCCTGTGCGCTGATCGACACACACCACCAGGAACCGTTCGGACCTTCTGGGGCCGGACGGTTTTTTTTAATCTGTTCATGGAGTGCACGGCACATGACACCCTCCAACCCACCGAAAAAGAACGCGTGGTCCTGGCGCAGCCAAGCCTTCCGTGGCCTGGTTTACCAAGCCCTTGCCCTGGGACTGATTGGCTTGATGGTTTGGTTCCTGGTGCACAACACCACGGAAAACATGCGCATCCGCGGCATTCAAAGTGGCTTTGATTTTCTGAGCCAACCCGCGGGCTTCGACATCGGCGAAAGCATCACCGCCTTCGACTCGTCGGAGAGCTATTTGAAGGCCCTGTTCACAGGCTTGGGCAACACCCTGCGCGTGGCCATCCTGGGCATCATCTTCACCACCGTGCTGGGCACCCTGCTGGGTGTGGGCCGGTTTTCTCGCAACGCGCTGGTGCGCGGACTGTGCTCGGCCTATGTCGAATTTTTCCGCAACGTGCCCATCCTGCTGCAACTGCTGATGTGGTACTTGGCGATGACCGAATTCTTGCCCGACACGCTGGAGCCTATACAAGTGGGTCCGTTCTTTTTGAGCAAAGGCGGCCTGAACTTCCCTGCCCCGGTGTGGGCCCCCGGGTTCGCCTGGGCACTGTGGGGCACGGTGGCCGGGCTGGCATTGGCTGGGCTGTACCGCCGCTGGGCACACGCACAGTTTGAAGCCACAGGCCGTTTGCGCAGCCTGTTCTGGGGACCTGTGGCACTGGTGCTGGTCTCCGGGACACTGGGTTGGCTGGCTGGCGGAGCTCCCACTGAGCTGAACATGCCGTTCAAAGGCGAATTTGCAGTGGAAGGTGGCTCGTCCCTCACGCCCGAGTTCATCTCCTTGCTGCTGGGCCTGACGGTTTACACCGCCGCGTTTGTGGCCGAGGTGGTGCGCGCCGGTATCCAGTCGGTGGCACGGGGCCAGAGCGAAGCCGCTGCGGCATTGGGCCTGAGCAAAGGCCAGGAAATGCGCCTGGTCATGCTGCCACAGGCCCTGCGCGTGATCATCCCCCCCATGACCAACCAGTTTCTGAACCTGACCAAAAACTCCTCTCTGGCGGTGGCCATCGGTTACCCCGACGTGGTATCCATTGCCAACACGGCCATCAACCAAACCGGTCGGGCCGTGGAATGCATCTCCATCGTGATGCTGATTTACCTCACCACCTCATTGGCCACATCGTTGCTGATGGGCTGGTACAACAAACGCGCTGCCATTCAGGAACGCTGACACGGGCACACCACCATGACTGCAAAAACCTTCGAACCCATTGCCCCGCGCCCTGCGCCGGTGCGCACCGACGGCCCCGTGGCCTGGGCGCAACGCAACCTGTTTGCCGACTGGAAAACCACCCTGGCCACGCTGCTGATCGGCGGACTGCTGGTGTGGTATCTGCCCCAACTGTTGAACTGGGCCCTGTTCACCGCCATGTGGAAACCCGATGCCGAGGCCTGCCGCGCCGATGCCGTGGGCGCCTGCTGGGGCGTAGTGGCTGAAAAATACCGCCTCATCATTTTTGGTCGCTACCCGTTTGAGGAGCAATGGCGGCCGCTGTTGGCCACCCTGCTGATGGTGGGCCTGCTGGTGGCCAGCTGCGTTCGCTACTTCTGGAAAACCTGGCTGGTCGCCCTGTGGGTGGTCGTGCTGGCGGTGTTCTTCGCGCTGATGTACGGCGGCATGCTGGGCCTGACCGTGGTGGAAACAGACCGCTGGGGCGGGTTGCCACTGACCATTCTGCTGGCCAGCCTGTCCATCGTGATGGCCTTTCCCATTGCGCTGGTGGTGGCCCTGGGCCGGCGCTCCAACCTGCCCGCCATCCGCAGCTTTTGCACCATTTACGTGGAGCTGGTGCGGGGCGTGCCACTGATTTCGGTGCTGTTCATGGCCTCGTTCATGTTCCCTCTGTTCATGCCGCAGGGCGTGACCATTGACGTGCTGATTCGCGTGCTGGCAGGCATCACCCTGTTTGCAGCCGCCTACATGGCCGAGGTGATTCGCGGTGGCCTGCAAGCCATTCCCAAAGGCCAGGTAGAAGCCGCCGCCACCCTGGGCCTGAGCTACTGGCAAACGCAATTCAAGATCGTGTTGCCCCAGGCCCTGGCCATGGTGGTGCCCGGCATCATGAACAACTTCATC